>NZ_JASCON010000046.1:0-41209 GCF_029959585.1 Pseudomonas sp. PS02302 | reverse complement strand
GGCCAGGCGCGCCTCGGTGGAGGCGATCACCGCGTCGGCGCCCTGGGCGCCCTCGCCGCGGGCACCGGCCAGTTGCCGGTGCAGCGACTCGACGTCGGCCGTCTGGTCCAGCGCCTGCCGCTGCCCGGTGGGCAACGGCAGGTGTTCGAGGTAGTCGCCAGTGGCGGCGACCGAGGTATCGCGGGTGCTGTTATTCATTGGCAGGTAGCTGGTAAGTCCAGGTTTCGCTGAGCGGTTTATCACCCTGGGCGAGGTTGGCGCGCATTTCCACCGGCTTGGTCTGATCCTTGACCTTGAGTCTCAGGGTCAGGCGATAGCCCTTGGTAACCGGGTTGTAGCGCACAGAGTTCTCGACCAGTTCACCGTTGGCGTCCAGGCTGACCTGGGAGCCGACCTGCGAATCCTCGGGCAGATCGTCGAGATTCGGCCCTTCGAAATCGATGATGTAGGCCAGGCTGCCATCGGTCTGACGGACCAGGTTGGACTGGCGCACATCGCCGGTGGACAGGCGAGTCTGAGCGACCCAGGCCAGGTCCTTGGTGTGCAGGTTGGGTTCGTCGGTGGTGAAGTGCAGGCGATAGCTGACATCGATCGGCTGGCCCTTCTCCGGCAGGGTGTCCGGCGTCCAGAAGGCCACGATGTTGTCGTTGGTCTCGTCCGGAGTGGGGATTTCCACCAGTTCGACATGACCCTTGCCCCAGTCGCCCTTGGGCTCGACCCAGCCACTGGGACGCTTGTCGTAGCGCTCGTCGAGGTCCTGGTACTTGTAGAACTCGTGGCCGCGCTGCAGCAGACCGAAACCACGCGGATTCTCGATGGTGTAGGTGCTGACCGAGAGGCGACGCGGGTTGTTCAGCGGACGCCACAGCCACTCGCCGTTGCCGGCGTGGATCGCCAGGCCATTGGAGTCGTGCAGGGCCGGACGATAGTTGACCTGGGCGCTCGGCTGGTTGGGACCGAACAGGTACATGCTGGTCAGCGGCGCGATGCCGAGCTTGTTGACGTTGTCGCGCAGGAACACCTTGGCTTCGACGTCCACGGTGCTGTCCTTGCCAGGCGTCAGCACGAAACGATAGGCACCGGTGGCCCGCGGCGAATCGAGCAGTGCATAGATCACCAGGTTGCGGCGATCCGACTGGGGCTGTTCGACCCAGAACTCGGTGAAGCGCGGGAATTCCTCGCCGGACGGCAAGGCGGTGTCGATGGCCAGACCGCGGGCAGACAGGCCATAGACCTGGTTCTTGCCGATCACACGGAAATAGCTGGCACCGAGCATGGTCATCAGCTCGTCATGCTTGTCCGCCTTGTTCAGCGGATAGAGCACCTTGAATCCGGCGAAGCCGAGATCCTTGAGCTGTGCCTGGTCGATCTGCAGGTTGCCGAAGTTGAACATCGAGGGATCGTATTTGATCTCTTCGACGTTGTTGGCCGTGACCTCGTTGATCTTCACCGGCACGCTGTAGTGCATGCCCTCGTGATAGAAATTCAGCCGGAAGGGCGTCTTGGCATCCTTCCAGTAGGCCTTGTCCTGATTGAAGGTGATCTGCTGATAGTCGGCATACTTCATGCCGCTGAAAGATGCGGGCAGGTTGCTCTTGGGCGCGACGAATTTCTGGCCGGAGAGTTCTTTGGCCCTGGCGGCCACGTCGTCCAGGCTGAAGGCCAGGGTCTGGGCACTGAACAGACCCAGTGCGACGGAGAGCCCGATCAGGGCGAAGCCCTGCTTGCCCGGCTTAACTTTGGAATGAGATAACACGCAGCCTCCTAAATCAGCGTACGAATACGTTTGGCGACGGATAGTCGCGAAACGGATAGGCAGTGGTCCGACTCCCTCAGGGGTCAATGATTCCCCGGTTGGACGACCGTTCAAACTCGAACTGCGCAATCATAGACACTTGGTAGGGCGCTGTAAGGGGCGCCCTCACTAAATCGACAATAAAAATGTCACCGGTCCGTCGTTGATCAGGGAAACCTGCATGTCCGCGCCGAAGCGACCGGTCTGGACCTCGGGCTGGAGGTCACGGGCGAGGCCCACCAGGTGACCGAACAGCCGTTCGCCCTGGGCCGGGGGCGCGGCGGTGGAAAAGCTCGGCCGCCGCCCGCTGCGGGTATCGGCAGCCAGGGTGAACTGCGAGACCAGCAGCAGACCACCGCCGACATCCTGCAGGGACAGATTCATGCGCTGTTCGCCGTCGGCGAATACCCGGTATTCCAGCAGCCGCTTGAGCATCCGGCCACAGGCCGCTTCGTCATCCGCCGGTTCGATGCCGACGAAGACCAGCAGCCCCGGACCTATGGCGCCGACCGTCTCGCCCTCCACCTCGACGCTGGCGCGGATGACCCGTTGCAGCAGCGCCTTCACTCGGCCTCCTGGGGCAGATCGAGCAGCTCACGGGCGATCTGGTCGGTCGCCCGCACCAGGGCGTCGCAGATACCAGGCTCGCTGGCCGCATGACCGGCGTCGCGGATGATCTGCAATTCGCTGCCCGGCCAGGCGTGGTGCAGGGCCCAGGCATTGTCCAGGGGGCACACCATGTCGTAGCGGCCGTGCACGATCACCGCCGGGATATGGGCGATCCTGGGCATGTCGCGCAAGAGCTGGTCGGGTTCGAGAAAGGCTGCGTTGATGAAGTAGTGGCACTCGATACGCGCGATGGCCAGGGCATGCTCGCTGAATTTTTCCAGCACGTCGGGATTGGGCCTCAGGGTCACCGTACGGCCTTCCCAGCACGACCAGGCGCGGGCGGCGGACATCTGCGCCAGTTCGTCCGGGCCGGTCAGGCGGCGATAGTAGGCCTGAATGAGATTGCCGCGTTCTTCCTCGGCGATGGGATGCAGATAGTCCTGCCAGAAATCGGGAAAGAGCCGGCTCGCGCCCTCCTGGTAGAACCAGTGCAGATCCACCGGGCGACAGAGAAAGATGCCGCGCAGGACCATGGCCTTGACCCGCTCGGGATGGCGCTGTGCATAGGCCAGGGCCAGGGTGGAACCCCAGGAGCCGCCGAACAGTACCCACTGCTCGATACCCAGGTGTTCGCGCAGGCGCTCGATGTCCTCGACCAGGTGCCAGGTGGTGTTGTTCTCCAGGCTGGCATAGGGGGTGGAGCGCCCGCAGCCGCGCTGATCGAAGGTGACGATGCGATAGAGATTGGGATCGAAGAAGCGCCGGCTCAGGCGATCGCATCCGGAGCCGGGTCCACCATGGATGAACAGCACCGGCAGACCGTCAGGGGAACCACTCTCGTCGGCATAGAGCAGATGGGGGGCTTCGACGGCCAGTTCGTGGCGGGCGTAAGGCTTGATTTCCGGGTACAGATTCAGCATGTCGCGCTCCGCGGGGCAGGGTCGGCCCCTTCATCATAGACCTGCACCTTACCGGGTTTCTACGCTGCCCGGGCTTGCCTCGCGTCCAGCGGCGCCCGCACCATCGACAGCCTGTCGCCAAGGAGATCGCCATGTCCCATGCCAAGCTGCAATTGCTGCTGATCGATCCACAAAACGATTTCTGCGACCTGCCGGGGGCGGCCCTGCCGGTGCCCGGCGCGGTGGCCGGGCTGCAGCGTGTCGCCGCCCTGATCGAACGCCTGGGTACCCGACTCACCGCGGTCCGGGTGACCCTGGATTCCCACCAGCCGCTGCACATTGCCCACCCGCACGGCTGGCAGGATGCCCAGGGCCGGCCGCCGGCGCCCTTTACCCAGATCAGCGCGGACGACGTGGCCAGCGGTCGCTGGCAGACCCGCGATCCGGCCGAGCGCACCCGTGCACTGGCCTATGTGCAGGCCCTGGAAGCCGGGGGTCGCTATCGCCTGGTGATCTGGCCGGAGCACTGCCTGGTGGGTGGCTGGGGCCATGGCGTACAGCAGGATGTCCACCAGGCGCTCAATGCCTGGGGACGCCAGCAGGGACGTCTGGTGGAATTCATCGCCAAGGGCGGCAATCCCCACACCGAACATTATTCGGCGCTGCGCGCCGAGGTTCTGGATCCGGCGGACCCGGGCACTGCGGTGGACGCCGGACTGATCGCCCGGTTGCAGGCCGCCGACACCCTGCTGGTGGCGGGCGAGGCGCTGTCGCACTGCGTGGCCAGTACCCTGCGTGACCTGCTGGACTGCTGGCCGCCGGAACGGCGCCAGGACCTGATGCTGCTCACCGATTGCAGTCATTCGGTGCCGGGCTTCGAAGCCCAGGGCGAGGCGTTCCTGGCCGAGATGCGTGCAGCCGGTATCCGCCTGGCGAACTCGACGGACGAGTTCTAGCCCGTCCGTACGCGGCGTTACTTGATTTCGTAGAGACCGGTGTAGGCCGCCGAAGCCAGCTGATTGAGGTGGATCATGAAGCGGCCGACCGCATTGGTCGCGTCCGCCGGCACCGGCAGCTGATCGACCTTGAGCGCATGCAGCTGAAAGATGTAGCGGTGCGGGTGGTCACCCTTGGGCGGCGCCGCGCCACCGAAGCCACGGGTGCCGTAGTCGTTGATCAGTTGCAGCGCACCTGCGGGCAGCCCCGAACCATCGGCGCGACCGGCGTCTTCCGCCAGGCCCTGGGTGCCGACCGGGATGTTGACCACCACCCAGTGCCAGAAACCGCTTCCGGTAGGGGCATCGGGATCGTAGACGGTCAGCGCCAGGCTCTTGGTATCGGCGGGCAGATCGGCCCATTGCAAGGCGGGCGAGATGTTCTCGCCATGGGCGCCGAAATCGGCCACGTCGAATTCGTGGCGCTTGGACATGAAGGCGTTATCGGAAAAGGCGTCGGTCCAGAGTTTCACGGGGGTGCTCCTGAGGCCTAGGGCATGTGGGCGTCGGTCTCGCGCCAGACCAGACGATTGAGGTTGTAGCCTTTCTCGCGGGCAATACGCAGCAGCTTCTCGCTCTGCGCCGCGGAGATCTCGGGCTTGCGCGCCAGCAACCAGAGGTACTTGCGATCCGGACTGCCGACCAGGGCGGTCTTGTAGTCGTCGTCGACATAGAGGATCCAGTAGGGCCCCTTGGCCACATTGGGCAGCACGCCGCTGAACCAGGTGTCGAAGCGCACTTCCAGGCGATCGGTCACGCCCGGCTTGATCGGGGTAGCGGTACCCGTGGCTTCCTGGACCTTGCCGCTCAGCGTGCGGCAGCGATTGAACACGGCCACCGAGCCATCGGCCATGACGTGATAGTTGGCGTCGGACTGGGCGCACTTGCGCTGGAAGAACATCGGCAGCCGCGCCACCTCGTACCATTGGCCCTGGTAACGCTGCAGATCGACATTGCCCGCGGTGAGCGGCGGGACTTCGCGCGGACCGCTGGCGCAGGCCGCGAGCAGTCCGGCGGCGCCCACCAGCAGGAGAATCTTGGTAGAGGTTTTCATCGCAGACCCTGCCCGGCGAACATCGCCACCTTGTCGTTGAGATACTGCACGCTGATGAAGGAGCCGCGATCGCCCCAGGTACAGGTGGTGACGCCCAGGGCGCCCGCGCATTCCGTGGGTGCACCCAGGACCTGCTCCACCTCGGCCTTGGTCTGGCCGGCCTTGAGCCGGGAATAGTTTTCCTGATTGACCTTGCCGCAACCGGCCAGCAGCAGACCGCCCACCAGCAACAGCGCCATGCGCCCCTTCATAACTGCCTCCTCTCATCCTGACGGCAAGGCTATAGAGCCCGCCCGGCCGCCAGGGTTCGCTTCGTCAGCTGGCGAGATAGGAGGAACGGGTCAGACCCAGGCGCATGGCGTCGAGGAACTGGGTGCGTTCGCGGGCGGTGAGGCGCGCGCTGGCGACCTTGTCGCGGTAGTAGGTCATCAGTTCCTCGGGCGAGAGGTGCACGTACCTGAGCATGTCTTCGATGGTGTCGTGGGTCTCGATGCCGCCATGGCGCACGCTGCCGTCGGCGTCCTGGTAGACGTTCACCGAATCGGTGTCGCCGAACAGGTTGTGCATGTCGCCGAGGATTTCCTGATAGGCGCCCACCAGGAACACCGCCAGCAGATAGTCCTCGCCTTCGCGCACCTCGTGCACCGGCAGGCTGGTCTCGATGCTCTGCTCGTCGACGTACTGCTTGATCTTGCCGTCCGAGTCGCAGGTCAGGTCCTGCAGCACGGCACGGCGCACCGGCTCCTCGTCCAGGCGGGTCAGGGGCACGATGGGCAGGATCTGGTCGATGGCCCAGGTATCGGGCAGGCTCTGGAACACCGAGAAGTTGCAGATGTACTTGTCGGCCAGCTTGTCGTTGAGCTCGTCGAGCACCTGGCGATGGGAGCGCTGGCGCGCCTTGAGCTGGTTGTACAGGCGCCGGCAGATGGCGAAGTAGCACTGCTCGGCCAGCGCCTTGTCGCTCAGGCTCAGGGTGCCGGAGGCGTACTGGGCGGCGGCTTCGCTGACGTACTGGGTGGCGCGCCAGTAGGTCTCGGTGACCATTTCCGGATCGGTGTCGCCCAGCAGTTCGGCCAGCCACTGGACCACCTCGGCCTTGCCTTCGAAGCGCTCGCTGGCGGGCACGCTGTCGTTGTGGCGCTCGACGTCGGTGACCTGCATCACCAGCATGGCATGGTGCGCGGTCATGGCGCGGCCGCTTTCCGAGAAGATGTTGGGATGCGGCAATTCCTGCTGGTCGCAGAATTCCTTGAGCATGCCGACCACGGTACCGGCGTAGTCGTCCATGTCGTAGTTGATCGAGCTGGCGTTGCGCGAATGGGTGCCGTCGTAGTCCACGCCCAGACCGCCACCGACATCGATGTGATCCAGCGGCAGGCCCAGGGCGCGCAGCTCGGCGTAGTAGCGGATGGCTTCGCGGAAACCCTGGCGATAGTCGGCCAGGTTGGCGATCTGCGAACCCATGTGGAAGTGCAGCAGGCGCACGCCCTGCTCCAGGCCGGCGGCGCGGAAGCGCTCGATCACCGACAGCAACTGGGCCGCGGAGAGACCGAACTTGGACTTCTCGCCACCGGTGTCGGCCCATTTGCTCGACGCCAGGGACGACAGCCGCACGCGCAGGCCGATCTGGGGGGTGACCTTGAGCTCGGCCGCCTCCTCGATGACCAGCGGCACCTCGGATTCCTTCTCGATGACGATAAAGACACTGTGGCCCAGCTTCTGGCCCATCAGCGCCAGGCGGATGAATTCACGGTCCTTGTAGCCGTTGCAGACGATGGTGCCGCCCTTGGGCGCCAGCGCCAGCACCGCCATCAGCTCCGGCTTGGAGCCGGCTTCCAGACCGATGGAGACGTCGCGGGTGGCGATGATGTTTTCCACCACCGCTTCCTGCTGGTTGACCTTTATCGGATAGAGGGCGGTGTAGCGGCCCTGGTAGTCGAGGCGCTCGATGTTGCGATCGAAGGCACCGGTCAGGTGGCGCACCTGGCCCTGGAGAATGTCGGGGAAACGCACCAGCAGCGGCAGCGACAACCCCGCTTCGCGCAGCTGGCCGACCAGCACATGGAGGTCGATCGGCTGGCCGTCCGGGCCGTGGGGGCGGACTTCGACGTTGCCGGTATCGCTGATGGCGAAGTAGCCGGCACCCCAGTGGCGAATACCATAGACGCTGCGGCTGTCCGCCACGGTCCACTGGCTGCCGTCATCTTTGCGCGTGCGTCGTGGGGACATTCGCGGGAATCTCCTGTAGGGAATCTTGCTTTGGATGGACCGCCGCCAGGGGCGGTAAGTTGTGCGCGGGAGCTGGAAGGCCTGGCCTAGCCACCCGCTCGCCTGGTCTTGAAACCGCGTTTTTCGAGTTCGCCGAGCAACAGGTCGACATGGTCGCCCTGGATCTCGATGACGCCATCCTTGAGCGCCCCGCCGGTCCCGCAGCGCCGCTTGAGCGCGCTGGCCAGGTCCTTGAGTGCTTCCTCGTCCAGGGGGACGCCGCTGACCGTGGTCACCGTCTTGCCGCCACGGCCTTTCGTCTCGCGCCGGACCCGGGCGATGCCATCACCGGTCGGGGCCGCTGCCTGGGGTTCTTCCGGGCGAATGCGGCCGACGTCGGTGGAGTACACCAGCCGGCTGAGATCCGCCAGCGACGAGGTTTTCTTGCTCAAGGGACGCTCCTCCCAGTCTGATTCAGACGCCGGGCGCCTGGAGGAAACCTTGGATGCAGCGCCGACCGGCACGGGCCGCGCTGGTCCGGGGCCGCGCAATGTAGCAGCATCGCCCGCGGATGCTAAGGCGCGAATGCGAGAAATTAAGGCAGGGATGCGACATCCGCCCGGCCGATGGCCAGGCGCAGGGCCTCCAGCGAATCCGGGCAATAGGGCCGCTGACGGGCCTCGGCGAGAATCGCCGCCGGGGCCAGGAAGCGTGCCTCCAGCACCTCTTCCGGCTGCAGCCGCAGCGGACCGTTCCAGTGGGCGCTGAACACCCCGCCCCAGAGGCGATTGCCCGGCTCCTCGAAATAGAAGGTGCCGTGCTCGCGCAGGGGGACGCCACTGACGCCCAGCTCCTCGGCCAGCTCCCGGACCGCCGATTGCGCATAGCTCTCGCCCGGCGCCACCATGCCGCCGGCGGCCACGTCCCAGTAGCCCGGGTAGAGCGCCTTGCTCAGGGTGCGCCGATGCACGCAGAGTTCGCCGCGGTCATTGAACAGCAGGATGAAGGTGCAGCGACCGATCAGGCCACGGGCACGCAATTCCGCCCGTGGCACCTCACCCTGGATGCGGTCGTCGTGATCGACCCAGACCACCAGTTCCCGGTCGGAGGCGGCGCGATGCGCCGCTTCGCGAGCGTCCGGTGTCATCAGCCCTGTTCCAGCAACTGGCGCAGGTCGATGATGGCGGCGTTGGCGCGGGAGATGTAGTTGGCGATCACCAGCGAATGGTTGGCCAGGATGCCGAAGCCGCTGCCGTTGAGGATCATCGGACTCCAGACCGGCTGCTGCGCCGCCTCAAGTTCGCGGATGATCTCGCGGACGTTGACCGTGGCGTTCTTCTTGGCCAGGGTGTCGGCGAAGTCCACCTCGATGGCGCGCAGGATGTGCGACAGCGCCCAGGCCTGACCGCGGGCCTCGTAGAAGACGTTGTCGATCTGCAGCCAGGGCGTCTCGACACGCTGCTCGTGCACCTCCGGCACCTGGCCGGCGGGGATGTCCTGATTCGGCCGTACCTCGGCGTCCAGGCGCACCCGGCCGACGCTGGCGGACAGCCGCTGGGACAGCGAACCCAGGCGGGTCTCGACGTCACCCAGCCAGTTGCGCAGGTTGTCCGAGCGTGAATAGAAGTAGGCGGTGGGCTGGCCCTGGGTATTCTGGCCACCCAGGCGCGCCAGGTAGCGATCCAGGGAAGCGATGCCGGCGCGGTATTCCGATTCCGACGAGGGCATGGCCCAGCTGTGGTTGTCGAAGTTGAAGCGCGGCTCGGCCTGGGCCAGGTCGACGTCCTCGGTGGACTGCGACTGGGAGCGGGCGAAGTCCTTGCGCAGGGCGCGCGCCAGATCGCGGGTCTGCACCAGCACGCCGTATTCCCAGGACGGCATGTCGTCGAGCCAGAGGCCCGGCGGGAAGATGTCGTTGGAGAGATAGCCGCCCGGCTTGTCCAGCAGGGTGCCGGCCACCTGCTTGAGGGTCTCGACCGTGGTATAGCCGAGCACCAGCTTGCGACCACTGGCCGCGGCCGCCTCCTGGGCATGCTGCTGCACCGGGAAGAAGTCCGGTTCGCGACTCCAGTACCAACCTATCGCCAGGGTGACCAGCAGGTAGAGCGCGATCAGCACTGCCACCAGCCGGAGCCATCCCGACCTCAAGTTCCACTCCCGCATGGGCAATTCCTTGCAATGATTTCAAAGATGTTGGCGCTTGGACCCCCGCCCGCGACGCCGGTTGCGCCGCCATCGCCGGCGGTACGGGCGCGACGCGCCGGGCAGCCGCTTCCGAGACTAGGGTAACAGGCGACGGACGCTACTCCAGAAGCGACCGACAGTGTCCATGCGAGCGGCATAGCCGCCGCTAACCAGGGTACCGCCTCTCCCCTGCCAGCCAGCAATTGGTAGCATAGGGCCACCATCTCAAGAATGACGGAACAATTCGTGAGCGAACCAGATGATCCGAGCCGGGACCGCCTCAAGCTGCACTTCGCGCAACGGGTCATCCACCAGTCGCGCCAGGTGCTGGAGATCTGGCAACGGCTGCAACGAGACGAATGGACGGCCGGCAGCCTGGTCGAGCTGACCGACGCCAATGCACGCCTGCTGCAATATGCCAAGCGCTTCGAGCAGCAGGGTCATGCCGAACTCGCCGAGGCCATCGGCGCGTCCCTGGCCCAGGTCACCGCCAATCGCGGCCGCCTCAACAGCCAGGCCATCACCGAACTCAGCCAGGCCATGCAGAGCCTGTCGCGCACCGGGCTGCGCCAGGGCGACCAGCTGGAGAGCACCAGCCTGCCGCCGTTGCGCAAGCCCATCTACATCGCCCTGCTCGACAGCGAGCGCGCCGAGCGCCTGGCGCAGCAGATGGAATACTTCGGCGTCACCATCCAGATCATCCATGGCGCCGACGACTTCCGCGCGATGATGGACAGCCGCCACCCGGCGGTCATCGTCATGGACGTGGACTTTGGCGGCGCGGGCGCCGGCATCCAGCTGGCGCTGGAAGCCCAGAGCGGTCTGGAGCGCAAGCTGCCGGTGCTGTTCTACAGCCACCAGGAAGCCGACACTCCCTTTCGCCTGGCCGCGGTGCGTGCCGGCGGCCAGGAGTTCTACACCGGCACCCTGGATTCGGCGCGGCTGCTGGAAAAGATCGAGACCCTCACCCGCACCGTCTACTACGATCCGATCCGTGCCCTGGTGGTGGATGACTCCCGCGCCCAGGCGATGGCTACGGAAATGGCGCTCAACAGCGCCGGGATCGTCACCCGCACCCTGATGCAGCCCGGCGCGGTGATGGCGCACCTGGCCGAATTCGTGCCCGACCTGATCATCCTCGACATGTACATGCCCGAGTGCACCGGCACCGAGCTGGCCAAGGTCATCCGTCAGCACGAACGCTACGTCAGCGTGCCCATCATCTATCTGTCGGCCGAGGACGACCTCGACAAGCAGCTGGACGCCATGAGCGAGGGCGGCGACGACTTCCTTACCAAGCCGATCAAGCCACGCCACCTGATCGCCACGGTGCGCACCCGCGCCGCCCGGGCGCGCAGCCTGCAGGCGCGCATCGTCCAGGACAGCCTCACCGGCCTGTACAACCACACCCACACCCTGCAGCTGCTGGAAGACGCCTGCTTCCGCGCGCGGCGCAGCCAGCGGCCGATCACCTTCGCCATGCTGGACATCGATCACTTCAAGCAGGTCAACGACCACTACGGCCACCCCATGGGCGATCGGGTGATCAAGAGCCTGGCACTGTTCCTCAAGCAGCGCCTGCGCAAGTCCGACCATATCGGCCGCTATGGTGGCGAGGAATTCGCCATCGTCCTGCCCGATACCGACCTGGCCACCGCCACTCGCCTGATCGACGAGATCCGCCAGCGCTTCGCCGAGATCCACTATCCGGCGCCGCCCAAGGAACTCAGCTGCACCTTCAGCGCCGGCGTGGCGCAGCTGCAACCCGGACAGGAGATGCCCGCGCTGGCCAAGCAGGCGGATGAAGCCCTCTATGCCGCCAAGCATGCGGGACGCAATTGCGTGCGCCAGTACGTCTAGCCAGACCGACCGGATGCCTCTGCTATGATCGGCCGCTGCCGATCGCCGAGAAGCCCATGCGTGTCCTGCTGTTCCTGCTCACCCTGCTGCTGACCCTGCCCGCCACCGCCGGCCTGTTCGATGCGCCGCGCCCGACGGCCGCGCTGGGCCTGGACGGTCAGCGTCCCGCTCAGCAATTCCTGCCGGTGGATCAGGCCTTTCGCCTGGAGCAGCGCCGCGACGCCGAAGGCCGCCCCCAGGTGCGCTTCATCATCGCCGAGGGCTATTACCTCTATCGGCAGCGCTTCGCCTTCGACGCCGACCCCGGCCTGCTGACCGCGCCGGTGGCCCTGCCACCCGGCGAGCCCAAGCACGACGAATGGTTCGGCGACGTCCAGGTCTATCACGCCGGCGTCGACATCCCCCTGCCCCTCGCGCCCGACCGCGGCGGCCGGATCCAGGTGACCTACCAGGGCTGCGCCGATCGCGGCCTCTGCTATCCGCCGGAAACCCGCACCCTGACTATCGCCGGCCCCGCGGCCTCCTCCGCGGCGAGCCCGGCGGTCGCCGCCCCGCCCCCTGACCAGGTGGGGTGGAACAGAATCCTGCTGGCCTTCCTCGCCGGCCTGGGACTGACCTTCACCCCCTGCGTCCTGCCGATGCTGCCCATCGTCTCGGCGGTGGTCCTGGCCGGCAAGGCGCGCCCGGGCCGTGGCCTGCTGCTGGCGCTGGCCTATGTGGTGCCCATGGCGCTGAGCTTCGCCGCCCTGGGCGCACTCATGGGCGTCTTTGGCGCCAGTCTCAACCTGCAGGCGCAACTGCAGTCGGCCTGGGTACTGATTCCCTTCGCCGCGCTGTTCGCGCTGTTCGCCCTGGCGATGTTCGGCCTCTTCGAACTGCGCCTGCCGGCGGCCCTGCGCGAGCGCCTGGAACAACTCGCCAGCGGCACCCGCGGCGGCTCCCTGGGCGGCGCGGCCACCCTCGGCGTGCTCTCCAGCCTGATCGTCTCGCCCTGCGTCTCGGCGCCCCTGGCGGGCCTCCTGCTCTACATCAGCAGCACCGCTGACTGGTTCGGCGGCGGCCTGGCGCTGTTCGCCCTGGGCCTGGGCATGGGTGCCCCGCTGATCCTCATCGCCGCTGGCGGCGGCGCCCTGCTGCCACGCAGCGGCGCCTGGCTGGTGGGCATGCGCAACGCCTTCGGCGTGCTGCTGCTGGCGGTGGCCCTGTGGCTGCTCGAACGCCTGCTGCCGGGACCACTGACCTTGGCCGCCTGGGGCCTGCTGGCCGCCGGGGTCGGACTGTTCCTCGGCGCCCTGGAATTCGTGCCCAAGCCACCGCGCCAGCGCCTGTCGCAGCTGGCCGGTCTGACCCTGATGGTCTATGGCGCGGCGGCCGGTATCGGCGCCCTGCGCGGTGCCAGCGACCCCCTGCGGCCGCTGGGCGACGCCGCGGCACCCGCGGTGGCTGCCCGCGCGGAGGTCATGCGCAGCCTGAGCGATCCCGCCGCCCTGGCGAGCAGCCTCGGCAGCGGGCGACCGCTGCTGGTGGACGTCTATGCCGACTGGTGCATCAGCTGCAAGCTGATCGAGCGCGAGGTCTTCGGCAACCCCGAGATCCAGGCGCAATTGCGCGACTTCACGCTGATCCGTTTCGATATGACGCAAAGCACCCGGGAACAGCGCCAGTGGCTGGAGCAGCACGGCCTGTTCGGCCCGCCGGCAATCCTGTTCTACGATGCACGAGGCCGCGAGCAGGCCAAGGCGCGCATCGTCGGCGAAATCGATGCCGCGGGCTTTCTTGCCCGCCTCGACGAAACAAAAAGGCTTATCACCAGCGATTAAAAGAATTTCGCCCAACGTGCGGGCATTTCCGGCAAACGTCTAGCGACTGGACAGTCACCTCCGGTTGCGGCATAGTCCGCGGCCAATCTGGTTGCGAAATCGCGAGGCAAGTTGGCTATGGCGCATCTGCTGGTACTGCACGGGCCCAACCTGAATCTCCTGGGCACCCGCGAGCCGGGCGTCTACGGCGCCACCACCCTGGCCCAGATCAACGCCGACCTCGAAGCCCGCGCCACCGCGGCGGGGCATCGCCTGCAGTCGCTGCAAAGCAACGCCGAGCATCTGCTGATCGAACGCATCCACACAGCGCGCGACGAAGGGGTGGATTTCATCCTGATCAATCCGGCTGCCTTCACCCATACCAGCGTCGCCCTACGTGACGCCTTGCTCGCGGTGAGCATCCCATTCATCGAAGTGCACCTGTCGAACGTGCACAAGCGCGAAGCCTTCCGCCACCACTCCTATTTTTCCGATGTGGCGGTCGGTGTCATCTGCGGGCTCGGCGCCAGTGGCTATCGCCTGGCGCTGGAAGCCGCCTGCGAACAGCTCGCCGCCCGCGGCTGAGCGCGACCCAATATCCAGAACATCACCTGAACCCGAGGGGAGAGCCAACGCCAATGGACATCCGTAAAGTCAAGAAACTGATCGAGTTGCTGGAAGAGTCCGGTATCGACGAGCTGGAAATCCGCGAAGGCGAAGAGTCCGTCCGCATCAGCCGCAATACCGGCCGCAACCAGGGCATGCAGACCGTTTACGCCGCCGCTCCCGCGCCGGTCGCCGCGCCGGCTCCGGCCGCCCCGGCCGCTGCTGCGCCGGCTACCGAAGCCGCCGCTCCGCAACTGACCGGTAACGTGGCTCGCTCGCCCATGGTCGGCACCTTCTACCGCGCTTCCTCGCCCAGCACTCCGGCCTTCGTCGAAGTCGGCCAGCAGGTGAAGAAAGGCGACATCCTGTGCATCGTCGAAGCCATGAAGATGATGAACCACATTGAAGCCGAAGCCAGCGGTACCATCGGCCAGGTGCTGGTCGAGAACGGTCAGCCCGTCGAATTCGACCAGCCGCTGTTCACCATTGTCTAAGCCCGTGGAGCCCACGATGCTGGAAAAAGTCCTGATCGCCAACCGCGGGGAAATCGCCCTGCGCGTGGTGCGTGCCTGCAAGGAGCTGGGCATCAAGACGGTGGCGGTTCATTCCACCGCCGACCGCGAACTGATGCATCTGTCCCTCGCCGACGAATCGGTGTGCATCGGCCCGGCCCCCTCGCCCCTGTCCTACCTGAACATCCCGGCCATCATCAGTGCCGCGGAAGTCACCGGCGCCACCGCCATCCACCCCGGCTACGGCTTTCTCGCCGAGAACGCCGACTTCGCCGAGCAGGTGGAGCAGTCCGGATTCGCCTTCGTTGGCCCCACCGCCGACGTGATTCGCCTGATGGGCGACAAGGTGTCCGCCAAGAACGCCATGAAGCAGGCCGGCGTGCCCACCGTGCCGGGCTCCGACGGTGCCCTGCCGGATGACGAGGCCGAGTGCCTGCGCATCGGTCGCGAAGTCGGCTATCCGGTGATCATCAAGGCCGCCGGTGGCGGTGGTGGTCGCGGCATGCGCGTGGTCGAGGACGAGGCCGAGCTGATCAAGTCGATCAAGCTGACCCAGACCGAAGCCGGCGCCGCCTTTGGCAATTCCATGGTCTACATGGAGAAATTCCTCGGCAATCCGCGTCACGTGGAAGTCCAGGTGCTCTCCGATGGCCAGGGCAACGCCGTGCATCTCTACGACCGCGACTGCTCGCTGCAGCGCCGGCACCAGAAGGTCATCGAGGAGGCGCCTGCGCCCCAGATCGACGAGAAGGCCCGCGAAGAGGTCCTGGCGCGCTGCGTCAAGGCCTGCATCGACATCGGCTACCGGGGCGCCGGCACCTTCGAGTTCCTCTACGAAGACGGCCGTTTCTACTTCATCGAGATGAACACCCGCGTGCAGGTGGAGCATCCGGTGACCGAGATGATCACCGGGGTCGACATCGTCAAGGAGATGCTCAGCATCGCCGCTGGCAATCCGCTGTCGATCAAGCAGGAAGACATCAAGATCACCGGTCACGCCATCGAGTGCCGGATCAACGCCGAAGACGCCAAGACCTTCATGCCCTCCCCGGGCCTGGTCAAGCACTACCATGCACCGGGCGGCAACGGCGTGCGGGTGGATTCGCACCTGTACAGCGGCTACAAGGTTCCGCCGAACTACGATTCGCTGATCGCCAAGCTGATCACCTGGGGCAAGACCCGCGACGAGGCCATGGCCCGGATGCGCAACGCTCTGGACGAACTGATCGTCGACGGCATCAAGACCAACGCCGACCTGCACCGGATGCTGACCCGCGACCAGGCCTTCTGCCGGGGCGCGGTGAACATCCACTATCTGGAGAAGAAGCTCGGCATGCGCCACTAAGGACGTGACGGCTGCGCGTCGGCCAGGCTGCGTTGGAAATCGCCTGGATCGCCAGCCCGGCCTAGGCGGCCCCGTCGGAATGCCCATTTACCCTAGGGAGAATGGGCCTTCTCGGCGATTTCCGCCTTGCCTGACCTGGCTCGCTCGCCCCGTCGGCTTCTTACCTAGTAAACGGGCTGCCCTCGGGCAGCCCGTTTACATTTACCCTCCCCGCTTTGACCCGATTCAGGTAGCCCACCATGTCCTGGCTGCAAGTCCGCCTCGCCCTCACGCCCGCCCAGGCGGAAACCTACGAAGACCTCATGCTCGAACTGGGCGCCGTCTCGGTGACCTTCATGGACGCCGAGGACCAGCCGATCTTCGAGCCCGATCTCGGTACCACCCCGCTGTGGTCCCAGACCCACCTGCTGGCGCTGTTCGAAGGCGATACCGACGCCGCGGCCCTGGAACAGCGCGTGCAACTGCTGGCCAACGGCCTGACCTACGAGCTGGAACGCCTGGAAGACCAGGAGTGGGAACGCAGCTGGATGGACAACTTCCAGCCCATGCGCTTCGGCCAGCGACTGTGGATCGTCCCCAGCTGGCACGAGGCCCCGGAACCCGAGGCGGTCAATCTGCTGCTGGATCCGGGCCTGGCCTTTGGCACCGGCACCCATCCCACCACCTCGCTGTGCCTGCAATGGCTGGACGGCGAACCGGTCAGCGGCCGTCGGGTGCTGGATTTCGGCTGCGGCTCGGGCATCCTCGCCATCGCCGCCCTGCTGCTGGGCGCCGAGCGCGCCGTGGGCACTGACATCGACGTCCAGGCCCTCGAAGCCTCGCGCGACAACGCCAATCGCAACGGCATCGATCCGGCCCGCTTTCCGCTGTACCTGCCCGCCGATCTGCCAGGCGAGCAGGCCGACGTGGTGGTGGCCAACATCCTCGCCGGTCCGCTGGTCGGCCTGGCCGAGCAGATCACCCGCCTGACCCGCATCGGCGGTCGCCTGGCCCTTTCCGGCATCCTCGCCGAGCAGGCCGAGGACGTCCGCGCCGCCTACGCCGGCTGCTTCGACCTGGAACCCACCGCCACCCTCGACGGTTGGGTGCGCATCAGCGGGACCCGCCGCCGCTGATGCGCCATGGCACCACCGGTCCGCTCACCCGGCGGCCCGGTGGGGGCCCTTCTTTCGCCAGGGCCTTCGGGTACACTAGCGCGCTTCACTCCCTGGCTGTCGCCTCGCCATGACCGAATCCCTCGTCGCCCAGTGTCCGCATTGCCATACCCGCTTCCGTGTCACCCAGGAACACCTGGCCGCCGCGGACGGCGACGTACGCTGTGGCGTCTGCCTGGAAGTGTTCAACGCCAGCAACCAGGCCGCGCCCCTGACGGCACCGGAACCCGCGCCCCCCGTGGCCGCGCCGGCGCCCACGCCCAGCGAAGCGGCCTGGCCCCATGACGAACTGGACCTGAGCCACCTGGAGCTGGACGCCGAGGTCGCTCGCCTGGGCGCCCTGGAAGAACAGCGCCGCGCGCCGGTCGCTCCCATGGCGCCTGCCGCCGTGGCCGCACCGCCCGCCGGGACCACGCCCCGGGAAGAGCCGGCACCGGCCCTGGGGCTGGCTGCCCGCCGTCCCCAGGACGACGAAGAGGCCTACGAGCTGCCGTCGCTCGGCGCCGTATCCGCCGCGCGCGAACCCGAGCCGGAGTCGCTGCGACTGCAGGCCGAGCCCGAGGCGGAGCCTGAGTCCCTGTCCCTTACCGCCGCCGAGCCGGAACCGCAATTCGAACCCGAGCCGGCCTTCGCGCCGGAGCCCGAGCCCGAGCCTGCCATCAGCCCCTTGCCTGCCGTAGCGCCGGTGGCCCCGCTCGCGGCCGTGCGCGCCCCGCTGAAGCCCGCCCCGGCCACGCCGCCTGCGCCCCTCACCGCCGCGCCGGCCGAACGCCAGGAGCCCGCGCTCGGCCGGGTCGAAGCTGACGACGACGAACGCGCCGAACCCGGCCTGGGCCGCCTCGACGACTGGCAGGAGCCGGCTGCCGAATCCTTCAGTGCCGCTCGCGACAGCGACGACGAGCCGCCACCGGCCAAGGCCGCGAGCGGCCTGCGCAGCGAGCCGGAATGGCAGGACGATCCGCTGCTGGACCTGCACGACGAACCGCTGCAGCTGGACAGCCACCCACAGCGCCCGCGCTGGAGTCGCCGCCTGTTGTGGATCCTGCTCTGCCTGCTGGCGCTGCTCGGCCTGGCCGGCCAGTACGTCTATTACCACTTCGACGAACTGGCGCGGCAGGACAGCTATCGCCCGCTGTTCGTCCAGGCCTGCGCCAGCCTGGGCTGCAAGGTGCCGTCCAAGGTCGATGTGCAGCAGATCCGCAGCAGCAACCTGGTGGTGCGCAGCCATCCGCAATTTTCCGGAGCGCTGCGCGTCGATGCCATCCTCTACAACCGGGCACCCTTTTCGCAGCCCTTCCCGCTGCTGGAGTTGCGCTTCGCCGACCTCAATGGCCAACTGCTCGCCAGCCGCCGCTTCAAGCCGGGCGAATACCTGAATGGCGAACTGAAAGGCCAAGACGAGATGCCGCCGCAGACGCCGATTCACATCGCCCTGGACATTCTCGACCCCGGTCCGCGAGCCGTGAATTACAGCCTGAGCTTCTTCTCGCCGGAGTAGCGCCAGGGTGAATTGCTCATAAACTAGCCAACTCGCGCTTTATCCGGAGGCGGCGAGCGGGTATCATTCCCAACCCTTTTCAAGCACAGCAGCCCCTGTCCGCGGCCGGTTTCCGGCGCAGGCGGAACAGGCGCCTATTCGCCAGGGAAAAAGATATGTCGATGGTACGCATCGGCCCTTATACCTTGCCCAACCCGCTGATTCTCGCGCCCATGGCCGGGGTCACCGACCTGCCCTTCCGGCGCCTGTGCCTGGCACTCGGCGCCGGCATGGCCGTGTCGGAAATGGTGACCAGTGACGTGCGGCTCTACGACAGCCGCAAGTCGCGGCTGCGCCTGATCCACGCCAGCGAGCAGGAACCGCGTTCGGTGCAGATCGCCGGCGGCGATCCGGCGATGCTGGCCGAGGCGGCCCAGCGCAATGTCGAACTGGGTGCCCAGATCATCGACATCAACATGGGCTGCCCGGCGAAAAAGGTCTGCAACAAGGCCGCCGGCTCCGCGCTGATGAAGGACGAGACCCTGGTGGCCGAGATCCTCGCCGCCGTGGTGGCCGCCGTCGACGTCCCCGTGACCCTGAAGATCCGCACCGGCTGGAATCCCGACAATCGCAACGGCCTGCGCATCGCGCAGTTGGCCGAAGCCGCGGGCATCCAGGCCCTCGCCGTGCATGGCCGCACCCGGGACGACCGTTTCCTCGGCGCCGCCGAGTACGACACCATCGCCGCCATCAAGCAGGCGGTCGGTATCCCGGTGTTCGCCAACGGCGACATCGACAGCCCGGAAAAGGCCCGTTGGGTGCTCGAACACACCGGCTGCGACGGCCTGCTGATCGGCCGCGCCGCCCAGGGGCGGCCCTGGATCTTCCGCGAGATCGCCCACTACCTGGCGACCGGCGAGCACCTGGCGGCGCCCGATGATGCCGAGGTGGAGGCCATCCTGCTGGAGCATCTCGACGCCCTGCATGCCTTCTACGGCCCGGAAATGGGCGTGCGCATCGCCCGCAAGCACGTCGGCTGGTACCTGGCCGACCGGCCGGGCGCCGCGGAATCGCGCGCCCTGTTCAACCGACTGCAAGACACCCAAGCCCAGCACGCCAGCATTCGCGCGTTCTTCGCGCAGCCCCCGACCGGGAAGCAGGTGGCATGAATTCGATGACCGAGACTTTGACTGGAACAGCGCCTGTGAGTGACAACGGCGACCTCAAGCAGCACCTGACCGCTCCCCTGCAGGAGGGTCAGACGCTGCGCGACAGCGTGGAAAAGGCGCTGCGCAACTATTTCGCCCACCTCGATGGGCAGCCGGTGACCGACGTCTACAACATGGTGCTCTGCGAAGTGGAAGCACCCCTGCTCGAAAGCGTGATGAATTACGTCAAGGGCAACCAGACCAAGGCGTCGGAGATGCTCGGGCTCAATCGCGGCACCCTGCGCAAGAAGCTCAAGCAGTACGACCTGCTCTGATCCGCCTCATCGCCGGCGGCCCAGGGGGCTTGACCGGCGGTCTTTCTCCTCCTGATGGACATGACCATGACCGACCAGACCTCTCGCCTCCCCGTCCGCCGTGCGCTGATCAGCGTGTCCGACAAGACGGGCGTCGTCGACTTCGCCCGCGAACTCGCGGCCATCGGCGTGGAAATCCTGTCCACCGGCGGCACCTACAAGCTGCTGCGCGATGAAGGCATCCCGGCGTTGGAAGTCGCCGACTACACCGGCTTCCCGGAGATGATGGACGGGCGCGTCAAGACCCTGCACCCGAAGATCCACGGCGGCATCCTCGGTCGTCGCGGCGTCGATCACGAGGTGATGAGCGAACACGGCATCCGCCCGATCGATCTGGTCGCGGTCAACCTCTACCCCTTCGCCGCCACCGTGGCCAAGCCCGGCTGCAGCCTGGCCGATGCCATCGAGAACATCGACATCGGCGGCCCGACCATGGTCCGCAGCGCGGCGAAGAACCACAAGGACGTCGCCATCGTGGTCAATGCCAGCGACTACGAGGCCATCCTCGACGACCTCAAGGCCGGTGGCCTGACCTATGCCCAGCGCTTCGACCTGGCGCTCAAGGCCTTCGAACACACCGCGGCCTACGACGGCATGATCGCCAACTACCTGGGCAGCATCGACCAGCAGGCCGAGACCCTGACCACCGAAGGCCGCGCCGCCTTCCCGCGTACCTTCAGCGCCCAGTTCATCAAGGCGCAGGACATGAGATACGGCGAGAACCCGCACCAGCAGGCGGCCTTCTATGTCGAGCACGCCAGCGAAGCCTGCGTGGCCACCGCCACCCAGCTGCAGGGCAAGGAGCTGTCCTTCAACAACGTCGCCGACACCGATGCCGCCCTGGAAACCGTGAAGAGCTACGGGGAGCCGGCCTGCGTCATCGTCAAGCACGCCAACCCCTGCGGCGTGGCCGTCGCCGGCGACATCCGCCAGGCCTATGAACTGGCCTATGCCACCGACAGCGAATCGGCCTTCGGCGGCATCATCGCCTTCAACCGCGAACTGGACGCCGAGACCGCCCGCGCCATCGTCGAGCGCCAGTTCGTCGAGGTGATCATCGCCCCCCGCGTCAGCGCCGAGGCCCGCGAGGTCGTCGCCGCCAAGGCCAACGTCCGCCTGCTGGAGTGCGGCGAGTGGCCCGCCGAGCGCAAGCCCGGCCTGGACCTCAAGCGCGTCAACGGCGGCCTGCTGGTGCAGAGCCGTGACATCGCCATGATCACCGCCGACGATCTCAAGGTGGTGACCCGCCGCGCGCCCAGCGAGCAGGAACTGCAGGACCTGATCTTCGCCTGGAAGGTGGCCAAGTTCGTCAAGTCCAACGCCATCGTCTACGCCAAGGGCCAGCAGACCGTGGGCATCGGCGCTGGCCAGATGAGCCGTGTCAATTCGGCGCGCATCGCCGCCATCAAGGCCGAGCACGCCGGTCTGGCGGTGGCCGGTGCGGTCATGGCCTCGGACGCCTTCTTCCCCTTCCGCGACGGCATCGACAACGCCGCGGCCAACGGCATCACCGCGGTGATCCAGCCGGGCGGCTCCATGCGCGACGCCGAGGTGATCGCCGCCGCCGACGAAGCCGGCATCGCCATGGTCTTCACCGGCATGCGTCACTTCCGCCACTAAGGCCCGCCACGGCGAGGGCCGCAGCCTTCGCCGTCGACCCATTTGCGTGGCGGACGTGCTCAGCGCCCGCCCAGAGGAAAGCTTCATGAACGTACTCATCATCGGCAGCGGCGGTCGCGAACACGCCCTGGCCTGGAAGGTCGCCCAGGACACCCGGGTCACCAAGGTCTATGTCGCGCCCGGCAACGCCGGCACCGCCACCGAAGCCAAGTGCGAGAACGTCGCCCTCGACGTCCTGGCCCTGGAGCAACTGGCCGACTTCGCCGCCGCCAACGTCGAGCTGACCATCGTCGGTCCCGAGGCGCCGCTGGTGGCCGGAGTGGTCGACCTTTTCCGCAGCCGTGGCCTGCCCTGCTTCGGCCCCACCGCCGGCGCGGCGCAACTGGAAGGCTCCAAGGCCTTCACCAAGGATTTCCTCGCGCGCCACCAAATCCCCACCGCCGCCTACGCCAACTTCACCGAGGTGGAGCCGGCGCTGGCCTATCTGCGCGAGCAGGGTGCGCCCATCGTGATCAAGGCCGACGGCCTGGCCGCCGGCAAGGGCGTGATCGTCGCCATGACCCTGGCCGAAGCGGAGGACGCCGTGCGTGACATGCTCTCCGGCAATGCCTTCGGCGATGCCGGTGCGCGGGTGGTGATCGAGGAGTTCCTCGATGGCGAGGAAGCCAGCTTCATCGTCATGGTCGATGGCAAGAACGTGCTGCCGATGGCCACCAGCCAGGACCACAAGCGCGTTGGCGACGGCGACAGCGGTCCCAACACCGGCGGCATGGGCGCCTACTCCCCGGCGCCGGTGGTGACCGCGGCGGTCCATGACCGGGTCATGCGCGAGATCATCGAGCCCACCGTGGCCGGTATGGCCAGCGAAGGCAATGTCTATACCGGTTTCCTCTATGCCGGTCTGATGATCGACCAGAGTGGCGCGCCCAAGGTCATCGAATTCAACTGCCGGTTCGGCGATCCCGAGACCCAGCCGGTGATGCTGCGCCTGCAGTCCAGCCTGGTGCTGCTGGTGGAGGCCGCCCTGGCCGAGGCCCTCGACAAGATCGAGGCCTGCTGGGATCCACGTCCGAGCCTGGGCATCGTCCTGGCCGCCGGCGGCTATCCGGGCGACTACGCCAAGGGTGACGCCATCGCCGGTCTCGAGGCCGCCGCTGCCCTGCCGGGCAAGGTGTTCCACGCCGGCACCCGTCTGCACGACGGTCAGGTCGTCACGGCCGGCGGTCGGGTGCTGTGCGCCACGGCCCTGGGCGAAACGGTCTCCGCCGCCCAGCAGAACGCCGCTGCGCTGGCTCGGGAAATCTCCTGGCAGGGCTGCTTCTACCGCAGCGACATCGGCTACCGCGCCATCGCTCGCGAGCGACAGTGAAGCTCGCCTAAGGGATCAGCCTGTTACACTGTTACGTCAACAGACGTGACGGGCTGATCTATACTCGACGTCGGCATTTGCGAAGGGAACTCTCGTGCAACGGCTCTGGATCGCCATAGGCTTTGTGGTTAGCTGGCTGCTGTTGCTGCTGGTGGCCAACTCCGTGCAGGCCGAGAATTCGCCAGATGCGGTCTGGGCGCAGTATGAAGACGTCAGCGGCGAATTCTCGCTCGATGATGTCCGTGATCGGCTGTCCGCCTTCAAACCGCTGACCACCGCCAGGGCCCACCGCCCGGCCGGCTCCGGCGCGCTCTGGCTGCATACCCGCATCCAGCCCGACGCCCAGCAGCGGCTGCTGCGCATCATTTCGCCCAACGTCGGCTATCTGGATTTCTTCGCCTATCGCGACGACCAGTTACTCAGCGAGATCCGCGATGGCCTGTCGCGGCCGCTGCTCAATCCGCAGCAACTCAGTCGCGACTTCGTCTTTCCGATTCCGCAGAGCGACCAGCCGCTCGACCTCTTTCTGAGATTCGAATCGCCCCAGCCGATGCGGATCGCCCTGACCCTGAGCAGCAGTGCCGAAGCCGAGGTCACCCATCGCCTGGTGATGTTCGGCGTGCTGCTCGGCTGCCTGGCCATGCTGGCGCTGTACAACGGCGCCCAGCTGCTCTACCACCGCAGCCGCGCCACCAGTGCCCTGACCCTGCTGCTGGTGATGCTGGTCTGCGTGGCCCTGAACATCTTCGGACTGAGCAAGTTCTTCCTGGGCACCTTCAAGGGCCAGACGCCGCTGCTGACCGATCTGTCGGTGCTGGCCTGCAGCGCCGCCGGGCTGAATCTCGTGGGCGCCTTCTTCGGCTGGCGACGGCTGCCGCTGTGGGTCCGCCGCACGCTGCGGAGCCTGCTGGCCCTGGTCGGCCTGGCCGCCGTGGTGCGTATCGCCGCCGGCGAATTCTATGTCGGCGACTGGCTGATGGCGGTCAATGGCCTGGCGCTGTGTGCCTGCCTGATCATCGCGCTGGAGCGCTGGCACCAGGGCGCCCGCTATGGGCGGCTGCTGATGATGAGCTGCGCCCTGCTGGCCCTGGCCGGGCTGATCGCGCTGCCGATCCTGGCCGGCTACGCCAATCCACCGGTATGGATGGGCCGCGGCCTGATCGCCAGCTGCATGCTCAGCGGCATCCTGCTGACCCTGGCCCTGGAGGAGCGGCGTCGCTATCTGCGCGAGGAACATTTCACCCGCACCCGCGACAGAGCCACGGACCATGCGGAGCTCAAGGGCAAGGCCGAATTTCTCTCGCGCATCAGTCACGAGATCCGCACGCCCATGAACGGCGTGCTGGGCATGACCGAATTGCTGCAGGGCACGGCGCTGTCGGCCAAGCAGCGCGACTATGTGCAGACCATCCACAGCGCCGGCGCCGAGCTCCTCAATCTGATCAACGAGATCATCGACATCACCCGCCTGGAAAGCGGTCAGATCGAACTCGAGGAGGTCACCTTCGACCTCAATGCCCTGCTCGACGACTGCCTGGACATCTTCCGGCCGCGGGCCGAAGAGCACCGGGTCGAATTGCTCAGCTTCATCCAGCCCCAGGTGCCGCGCCGTTTCATCGGCGACCCGACCCGCTTGCGCCAGATCCTGCTCAACCTGCTGGAAAACGCCTTCCAGCGCACCGAGGAAGGCGAGATCCTGCTGGTGATCTCCCTGGAAGAGGCCACCGGCCAACCGCCGCGCCTGCGCATCTCGGTGCAGGACAGCGGCACCCCGCTGGACGCAGCGCTGAGTCGCCAGCTGCTGTCCACCCACCTCGACCGCCGCGACTTCCTCGCCAGCGACACCGACAGCCTGGATTTCGGCCTGATCATCGCCCGCCAGCTGGTGCTGCTGATGCAGGGCGACTTCGGCATCCAGAACAACGCCGAGGGCGGCTCCAGCTTCTGGATCAGCCTGCCCATCCCGGCTCAGGCGCTGGTCCTGTCGCGCGGCGACAGCGACTATCCGCTGCAGGACGTACGGGTGCTGGTGGTCGATGACAACGAACTCTGTCGCAAGGTCCTGCAGCAGCAGTGCAGCGCCTGGGGCATGCAGGCGGTGACCGCCGCCTCCGGGCGCGAGGCCCTGGCCCTGCTGCGCACCCAGTCGCACCTGCGGGAGTACTTCGATGTGGTGCTGCTCGATCAGCAGATGCCAGGCATGACCGGCATGCAGCTCGCCGCGCGCATCAACGAAGACGAGAATCTCAACCACGACCTGCTGCTGATCATGCTCACCGGGCTGAGCAATGCGCCGAGCAAGGTCATCGCCCGCAACGCCGGCATCAAGCGGGTGCTGGCCAAGCCGGTGGCCGGCTATACCCTCAGAGCCACCCTGGCCGACGAACTGTCGCGCCGCGGCCAGCGGGTCAGCGAACCCGAGCCCCAGGAACAGCCCAGCGGCATTCCCAGCGATTTCCGCGTGCTGGTGGCCGAGGACAACAGCATCTCGGTCAAGGTGATCCGCGGCATGCTGAAGAAGCTCGGCGTCGAACCCGATACCGTGAGCAACGGCCTGGAGGCCTTCGAAAAGCTCCAGCAGAACACCTATGACCTCATCCTGATGGATTGCGAGATGCCCCTGCTGGACGGCTTCGGCGCCACCCGCCGGCTACGCGCCTGGGAACAGCAGAATCATCGCTCGCGCACCCCGGTGGTGGCCCTGACCGCGCATATCCTCGCCGAGCACAAGGATCGCGCCCAGGAGGCCGGCATGGACGGCCACATGGGCAAGCCGATCGAACTCTCGCAACTGCGCGAGCTGCTGCTCTACTGGGCCGAGCGGCGGCGCCTGGACGTGACCCGCGCCGGCCTCAAGGCGACTCCTTGAACCTGTCCTCGACATAGGTGATCCGGGTCTTGCCATGGGGCACCGGATTGCCTTCCTCGTCGAGATTGACGAAGACGATCTTGTCGATGGTGAGGATGCTCTTGCGGGTGATCTTGTTGCGTACCTCGCATCTCAGGGTGATGGAGGTACGCCCGAACTCGGTGGCGGTGATGCCCAGCTCGATGATGTCGCCCTGACGCGAGGCGCTGATGAAATTGATCTCCGAGATGTACTTGGTCACCACCTTGGGATTTTCCAGCTGCACGATGGCGTAGATCGCCGCCTCCTCGTCGATCCACTTCAGCAGACTGCCGCCGAACAGGGTGCCATTGGCGTTGAGGTCTTCGGGCTTCACCCACTTGCGGGTATGGAAGTTCATCAGGGCTCCTTGAATTTTCAGGGGGGTTGGGGCATCAGATCAGGGTGCGCGCGGTAGATTCCGGTCGACATGAGGCAGAGCGCCACCCTTTGGGTTTATCGCGATCCTCGTTATACTGCCCGCGCATCGCGGCCACCAGGCCGCCCCGCCTTCCGTTCGAGGGGCGCTGCAGCACGCTGCGTTATCCCATCCTAGCCGACCCGCCGCTGGCGCGGGCATCACGGCCGGCATGACGTCAGACGTTGTCAGGCTCGAACGGAGCGTTATCAGAACGCATCAACGGCGCCCATTCGCACCTAACGAATGGAGACTCTTCAATGAGCGCTGTCCTCACGCCTGCCGCTTTCAACGATTTCAAGGTCGCCGACATCTCCCTGGCCGACTGGGGTCGTCGCGAAGTCATCATCGCCGAATCGGAAATGCCCGCCCTCATGGCGCTGCGTGGCAAGTACGCCGGCGAGCAACCCCTGGCCGGTGCCAAGATCCTCGGCTGCATCCACATGACCATCCAGACCGCCGTGCTCATCGAGACCCTGGTGGCCCTGGGCGCCGAAGTGCGCTGGTCCAGCTGCAACATCTTCTCCACCCAGGACCAGGCCGCGGCCGCCATCGCCGCCGCCGGCATCCCGGTATTCGCCTGGAAGGGCGAGACCGAAGCCGAATACGAGTGGTGCATCGAGCAGACCATCCTCAAGGACGGTCAGCCCTGGGACGCCAACATGGTGCTGGACGACGGCGGTGACCTGACCCAGATCCTGCACGACAAGTATCCGCAGGTGCTGGAGCGCGTGCACGGCATCACCGAAGAGACCACCACCGGCGTGCACCGCCTGCTGGACATGCTCAAGGACGGCACCCTCAAGGTCCCGGCGATCAACGTCAACGATTCGGTCACCAAGAGCAAGAACGACAACAAGTACGGTTGCCGCCACAGCCTCAACGACGCCATCAAGCGCGCCACCGACCACCTGCTGTCCGGCAAGCAGGCGCTGGTGATCGGCTACGGCGACGTGGGCAAGGGCTCGGCCGCCTCGCTGCGTCAGGAAGGCATGATCGTCAAGGTCTCGGAAGTCGACCCGATCTGCGCCATGCAGGCCTGCATGGACGGCTACGAGCTGGTCTCGCCCTATGTCGACGGCCTGAACGACGGCACCGAAGCCTCCGTGGATCGCGCCCTGCTGGGCAAGATCGACCTGATCGTCACCACCACCGGCAACGTCAACGTCTGTGACGCCAACATGCTCAAGGCGCTGAAGAAGCGCGCCCTGGTGTGCAACATCGGTCACTTCGACAACGAGATCGACACCGCCTTCATGCGCCAGCACTGGGGCTGGGAAGAGGTGAAGCCGCAGGTGCACAAGATCCACCGCACCGGCCTGACCGTCGACTCGGCCAACGACGACTACCTGATCCTGCTGGCCGAAGGCCGTCTGGTGAACCTGGGCAACGCCACCGGCCACCCCAGCCGCATCATGGACGGCTCCTTCGCCAACCAGGTGCTGGCGCAGATCCACCTGTACCAGGAGAAGTTCGCCGACCTGCCGGTCGCCGAGAAGACCGCCAACGTCACCGTCATGGTCCTGCCCAAGAAGCTGGACGAAGAAGTGGCGCTGGAAATGGTGAAGGGCTTCGGTGGCGTGGTGACCCGCCTGACCGAAGCTCAGGCCAAATACATCGGCGTGACCCAGGAAGGCCCCTTCAAGCCCGACAGCTACCGCTACTGATGGCCAGGCCACTCGCTCCCCGGAGCGGGTGGCCGCCCACGAGAGAGACGACGTGAAACCCAGTCTGAGTTTCGAATTCTTTCCCTGCAAGACCGAAGCGGGCCACGAGAAGCTGATCGCCACGGCGCGGCAACTGGCGAGTCACGGGCCGGAATTCTTTTCCTGCACCTATGGCGCCGGTGGCTCCACCCGCGACGGCACCTATCGCACCGTGCGCCAGCTCAACGACGAGGTCGGGGTACCGACCGCACCGCACCTGTCGTGCGTCGGAGACAGCAAGGCCAAGCTGCGCGAGTTGCTGCAGCAGTACCGGGAAGCCGGCATCAACCGCATCGTTGCCCTGCGTGGCGACCTGCCGTCCGGCATGGGCCTGTCCGGCGGCGGCGAATTGCGCCATGCCAGCGATCTGGTCGCCTTCATCCGCGCGGAAACCGGCGATCACTTCCATATCGAAGTCGCCGCCTATCCGGAAACCCATCCGCAGGCGCGCAGCTTTACGGACGACGTGCGCAATTTCGTGTACAAGATGGAGGCCGGTGCTGACCGCGCGGTCACCCAGTACTTCTTCAACGCCGATTGCTACTTCCATTTTGTGGAACGTGTCCGCAAACTGGGAGTCGAAGCCCCGGTGATCCCTGGCATCATGCCGATCACCAACTACAGCAAGTTGGCGCGCTTCTCCGATGCCTGTGGTGCTGAACTGCCACGCTGGCTGCGGAAGCAACTGGAAGCCTACGGTGACGACACCCAGAGCATCCAGGCCTTTGGCGAAGAAGTCATGACCGACCTCTGCGAGCGACTGCTCGAGGGTGGGGCACCCGGTGTGCACTTCTATACCCTGAACCAAGCGGAGCCGTGTATCGCCATCTGGCGAAACCTCGGTTTTTGAAGTCGGCCAGGCGAACTGGCGGCGACTTTACCCAATCGTGATTACCGCTATCGGTCATCGTCCGACTCGTCATCCAGCGCAGGATGACGAGGGTGGGCGAGACGTCCCAAGTCTTTCGGACGTCAACCGGCAGCGCAACCGCGCCCCCACGTCGGCGGGACGCCGACAGAGACAGGAACCCCGCATGTCCTTCATTTCCCTCGGTCTCTCCGAGGCCCTTGCCCGCGCTGTCGAAGACGCTGGCTACACGAATCCCACGCCTGTTCAGCAACGTGCCATTCCGGCCGTCCTGCAGGGTCGCGATCTGATGGTGGCTGCCCAGACCGGCACCGGCAAGACCGGCGGCTTCGCGCTGCCGGTGCTCGAGCGCCTGTTTCCCAACGGTCATCCCGATGGTCACCACTATGTGGCCAAGCAGCCCCGCGTGCTGGTGCTGACGCCGACCCGTGAACTGGCGGCCCAGGTCCACGACAGCTTCAAGGTGTACGCCCGCGACCTGCCCATGCGCAGCGCCTGCGTCTTCGGTGGTGTCGGCCTCAAGCCGCAGGTCACCGCCCTGGCCAAGGGTGTCGACGTGCTCGTCGCCTGCCCGGGTCGTCTGCTGGACCTCGCCGGTCAGCAGAGCGTCGATCTGTCCGCCGTCGAGGTCCTGGTGCTGGACGAAGCCGACCGCATGCTGGACATGGGCTTCATCCATGACGTGAAGAAGGTCCTGGCCCGTCTGCCGGCCCGCCGACAGAACCTGCTGTTCTCGGCCACCTTCTCCAAGGACATCACCGACCTCGCCGGCAAGCTGCTGCAGGATCCCGAGCGGATCGAGGTCACCCCGCCGAACACCACCGTCGAGCGCATCGAACAGCGGCTGTTCCGCATCCCCGCCAATCAGAAGCGCGCCCTGCTCGCCCACCTGATCACCCTGGGTGCCTGGGAACAGGTGCTGGTGTTTACCCGGACCAAGCACGGCGCCAACCGCCTGGCCGAGTACCTGAACAAGCACGGCCTGCCGTCGGCGCCAATCCATGGCAACAAGAGCCAGAACGCCCGTACCAAGGCCCTGGCCGACTTCAAGAGCAACGAGGTTCGCGTTCTCGTCGCCACCGACATCGCCGCCCGCGGCCTGGACATCGACCAGCTGCCCCACGTGGTCAACTTCGAGCTGCCCAATGTCGAGGAAGACTATGTCCACCGTATCGGCCGTACCGGTCGGGCCGGTCGCAGCGGCGAAGCCATTTCGCTGGTCTCCCCGGACGAAGAGAAGCTGCTCAAGGCCATCGAGCGTCTGACCAAGCAGAGCATCCAGGACGGCGACATGCAGGGCTTCGACCCGCAGTCCGTGCCGCCCGAGCAGCCGGAAGTCCGGGCACCCCGCGAACCGCGTGGCAAGCCGCAGCAGAATCGCCAGAAGAAAGCCGACAAGCCAGCGCGCAGCGAAGGCAAAGGTCAGGCTCAGGCTCAGGCTCAGAACCCGAGCAAGGCCGCCGGTGGCGAACAGTCCGGCGCCCAGCCCCAGGGCGAGCGCAAGGGTCGTTCCCGCAATCGTCGCGACCGCCGCGATCGCGATGACACCAGCCAGGACAAGGCCACCGCGCAACCCGGCCAGGCCGTTGCCCAGCAGCCGCGCAATCGCGATCCGGAAGAATTCCTGGATGACGCCTACGACAACTTCGGCAACAGCGTCGACTACGTGAGCCCCTACCAGGGCAAGGGTCGCAAGGGTCCGCGCAGTGGCAACGGCGGCAGCGCGCCGCGCGCTGCGGCGACCGGCAGCCAGGGCCAGCCCCGCCAGGGTCAAGGCCAGGCTCCGAGCCAGGGTGCTGCCCGCGGTCCGCGTAGCCAGCAGCAACAGCAGCCCGGCAAGCGGCGTGGTCAGAACGGCCAGCCCCGTGCCGCCCGGCCCTATGAGGCCGCGCCCAGCGAGCCGCGCGCCTATGCCACCGAAGAGCGGGCGTCGAACAAGCCGCAGCCGAAGATCGTGCACAAGCCGTCGCGTGCCGATCGCCTGCCGACCCTGGAGCAACTGGAAGAGATGCCAAGCCGGCCGCGCAGCGAGAAGCCCGCGCTGCTGACCCGCAACCGCGAAGGCTGATGGCCGACGGGCCGCTCAGGCGGCCCGTTCACCAGGCAAAAAGAAACCCCGCCATGGCGGGGTTTCTTTTTTATGCGGCCAATCAGGCGTGGGCGGCGCGCAGGGCGTCGATATAGGGCTCGGCCTGGCGATGGCTACGGATCAGCTCGATGAAGTCTTCACCCTGGTCGTTACGGGCATCCAGGTCGTAGCCGGCCTCCACGAAGAAGCCGACGAAGCGCTCGAAGTCATCCGGGCGCAGGCCGCGATAGGCCTTGACCAGCTTGTGCAGAGACGCGGGAGTATCGTCCGCCGGCTCGACCGCGAGAAACAGCTTGATCTGCTCGTCGCTGATCTCTTCACCGATGACCTGCTTTTTATCCTTGCGCATCCTTTGGCTACCTGTGCTGGGGGATTCTTTGGAGAAAAGGAGGACCGATTCTAACCCCGCCCCTCGCCTGCCCGCCAGTGACAAAACTGCGGCAATACCGCGACCCCGGTCGAAAGTTCAATCGAAATGAGCGCGCATCCAGCTGCGATAGCGCTCTGCATCGGGTGCGCCTTCCAGCGGTGCCCAGGCCGCGCGTTCCCCCTCGCCCAGGGGTACGAAGGGCCCGGCCTTGCATTCGAAGAACAGGCAGTCGCCCTCCAGGGCAACCAGCGCATGGTAGTGCCCGGGAGCGAGATCGACGCCCGGGCAACCGGCGCGCTGGGACAGTTCGCGGCACAGCAGCACCCGTCCGTCTTCGCCGAAGGTCAGTAGCCCGAGCCGGCCCTGCAGCACCAGCAGGCTCTCGGCCTTGTGCGGATCCAGGTGGCGATGGGGCGGTATGTAACTGTCTTCGCACATCCCCACCACCAGGCGATGGCAGGGCTCGTCCATGAGATGCAGGTTGTGATGGGCGCGCCGTCGCGGGCTGGCCGCCGCCTGCCGGAGCAGGTCGGCGAACAGCGCCTGATCGAACAGCCGCGCGGTCACAGCCCTTTCACGGCATAGATGCCGGGCGCGTTGCGCCAGTAGCCCTTGTAGTCCATGCCGTAGCCGAAGATGTAGCGATCGATGCAGGGCAGGCCGACGTAGGTGGCTTCCAGGCCCTTGACCTTGCGGTCGTGGGTCTTGTCGATCAGCACCGCGGTGTGGACTTCGCGGGCGCCGGCATGGCGGCAGAAGTCGATGATGGCCTTGAGGGTGTGGCCCTCGTCGAAGATGTCGTCGACGATCAGCACATCGCGATCAATGAAGGACACCTCGGGCTTGGCCTTCCAGAACAGCTCGCCGCCGGTGGTCTCGTTGCGATAGCGGGTGGCGTGCAGGTAGGACATTTCCAGCGGGAAATGCAGCCGGGTGGCCAGCTTGCCGGTCAGGATCAGACCGCCGTTCATCACGCAGAAGACCACCGGATTGCGCTCGGCGAGATCGGCGGTGATGGACGCGGCGATCCGGTCGATGGCCGCTTCGACCTGGGCTTCGTCATACAGGCAATCGGCTTCCTGCATGATCTGGCGGATGTGGGCGAGATCGGCGGACATGGGGCTTCTCCGGGGGACGGGGCGCCTGCCTGATGGTTGGCGCGGATAAAAGGCGGCAAAGGTACAGACACCGCGAACCGATCTCAAGCGCCGCCAGGCGGCTACTATTGTCGCAGGGTACTGCCCACCTCGGGTCGGATGCTTTAATGTACCGCGGTTTTTTTGTGCGCCTGCCCTTCCTGCGGCAGGCCTTCGGGCCGCCGGTCGTACCGAAAACGTCCTCGATCCGCTGCCCTACCGTCTCTGGAGAATCCCATGCCCGTCCACGAAATCCGCCACCCGCTCATCCGTCACAAGCTCGGCCTGATGCGGCGCGCCGACATCAGCACCAAGAACTTTCGCGAATTGGCCCAGGAAGTCGGCGCCCTGCTGACCTACGAGGCGACGAAGGACCTGCCGGTGGAAGAGGTGGACATCGAAGGCTGGTGCGGCACCGTCAAGGTGGAAAAGATTTCCGGCAAGAAGGTCACCGTGGTGCCCATCCTGCGCGCCGGCATCGGCATGCTCGACGGCGTGCTCAGCCTGATCCCCAGCGCCCGGGTCAGCGTGGTGGGCCTTGCCCGCAACGAATCCACCCTGCAGGCCCACACCTACCTGGAAAAGCTGGTGGGTGAACTGGACCAGCGGATGGCCATGATCATCGACCCCATGCTGGCCACCGGCGGCTCCATGATCGCCACCATCGACCTGCTGAAGAAGGCCGGGGCCAAGGAAATCCGTGCCCTGGTGCTGGTGGCGGCGCCCGAGGGCATCGCCGCGGTCGAGGAAGCCCATCCGGACGTGCGCCTCTACACCGCCTCCATCGACGAACGGCTCAACGAGCACGGCTACATCCTGCCGGGGCTGGGCGATGCCGGTGACAAGATCTTCGGCACCAAGCAGAAGGACGCCTGAGCGTGACCGCGCGGGAACCGCTCTGGCGGGAGATCCTGGTCGGCGCCCAGATGCTCTTCGTGGCCTTTGGCGCCCTGGTGCTGATGCCGCTGATCACCGGCATGGACCCCAATGTGGCCCTCTTCACCGCAGGCTTCGGCACCCTGCTGTTCCATCTCGTCACCGGCCGCCAGGTGCCGGTGTTCCTGGCGTCGAGCTTTGCCTTCATCGCCCCGATCATCGCCGCCAAGGCTGAATTCGGTCTGCCGGCGGTACTGGGCGGGGTGGTGGCGGCCGGCTTCGTCTACACCTTCCTGGGGCTGGCGGTGAAGGTGCGCGGCGTGGGCTTCATCGACCGCCTGCTGCCGCCGGTGGTGATCGCCCCGGTGATCATCTCCATCGGCCTGGGGCTGTCGCCGGTGGCGGCCAACATGGCCATGGGCAAGGCCGGGGACGGCAGCGCCCAGCTGGTGCCCTATGCCACGGCGATGATGATCTCCATGCCGGCACTGGTCACCACCCTGCTGGTGGCCATCTACGGCAAGGGCATGTTCCGCCTGGTGCCCATCCTCGCCGGGGTCTTCGTCGGCTACGCGCTGGCCTTCGTCTTCGGCATCGTCCATACCGAGGGCATGGCCGCCGCCCCCTGGCTGGCGATCCCGGCCTTCGTCGCGCCGGAATTCCACTGGGGCGCCATCCTGTTCATGGTGCCGGTGGCCCTGGCGCCGGCCATCGAGCACGTCGGCGGGGTGATCGCGGTGGGCGGCGTGACCGGCCAGAACTACCTCAAGCAGCCCGGGCTGCACCGCACCCTGCTGGGTGACGGCCTGGCCACCTCTTCCGCCGGGCTGTTCGGCGGGCCGCCGAACACCACCTATGCCGAGGTGACCGGCGCGGTGATGCTGACCAAGAACCACAATCCGCGAGTCATGCTGTGGGCCGCCGGCTTCGCCATGGTGCTGGCCTTCGTCGGCAAGTTCGGCGCGGCGCTGCAGACCATCCCGGTGCCGGTCATGGGCGGCATTCTCTGCCTGCTGTTCGGCTCCATCGCGGTGGTGGGGCTGAACATCCTGATCCGCCACCAGGTGGATCTGTCCGAGGCACGCAACCTGGTGATCGTCTCGGTGACCCTGGTGTTCGGCATCGGTGGCATCGTCTTCGGCAACGGCGAGATCGGCCTCAAGGGCATCTCCCTCTGCGGCCTGATCGCCATCGGCCTCAACCTGGTCCTGCCTGGGCACAACGCCTGGAAGAAGGACGCCGAACCGCCAGAGCGCCCGCTGCTCTGACGGCCAGCCCAGGATGCCGTTACGCCGGCATCCTGGGTTGTTCGATCGGCTGCGGCGGCAGCTCCGCCACTTCCTCGCACAACTCCACCAGCGCCCGGGCCCAGGCCGGGTCGTCGTTGACGCAGGGAATCAGCACCAGCTCCCGGCCACCGGCTTCGATGAACTGCTCGCGCCCGCGATCGCCGATCTCTTCCAGCGTCTCGATGCAGTCGGCGACGAACGCCGGGCACATCACCAGCAGGCGCCTGACCCCCGCCTTGGCCAGCGCGTCCAGCCGCGCCTCGGTGTAGGGTTCGATCCACTTGTCCTTGCCCAGCCGCGACTGGAAGGACACCGACCACTTGCCATCGGGAATGCCCAGGCGCCGGGCCACCAGTTCGGCGGTGCGCTGGCACTGGCTGCGGTAGCAGACGGCCAGGGCCTTGGCGGTGACCTTGCTGCTGTCGGGGGCGCGCAGGTCGTGCTTGCGATCCTTGACCAGCTTGCGGATATGCCGCTCGGGCAGGCCGTGGAAGGACAGCAGCAGGTGGTCGTAGGGCTCTTCGAGATAGGGCTCGACGCTGGCCGCCAGCGCCGCCTGGTATTCCGGACGGTCGTAGAACGGCGGCAGGATCTTCAGCGTCAGCGGCAGCTGGTGGGCCTCGATCACCCGCCGCGCCTCGACGATGGCGGTGGTGGTGGTGCTGTCGGCGAATTGCGGATAGAGCGGCGCATAGGTCACCTCGCGGATGCCCTGGCTGGCCAGGCGCTTGAGCACCGTTTCCACCGAGGGTTCGCCGTATCTCATGCACAACTCCACCGGACCGTGCCGCCAGAGTGGCCGTACGGCTTCCTGCAGCCGGCGGCTGAGCACGATCAATGGCGAGCCGTCGTCCCACCAGATCGACTCATAGGCCTCGGCCGAGGCGGCGGGTCGCTTGATCAGCACCAGGGATACCAGCAGACGGCGCAGCGGCCAGGGCAGATCGACCACATAGGGGTCCATCAGAAACTGGTTCAGATAGCGCTTCACGTCGGGGACATGGGGCGAATCGGGCGAACCCAGGTTGGCGAGCAGCAGAGCGTTGGTAGTCATCGTGAATCCTTGGCAGCGAGCAGGTCGGCCAGGGCCGCATCCAGCTCGGGATAGCGAAAGACATACCCGGCCGCGAGCAGGCGCTCGGGTCGGGCGCGCTGGCCACCCAGCAGGAGGATGGACAGCTCTCCCATCAGGCGCAGGGCGAAGGCGGGAATCAGCAATCGCGCCGGGCGCCGCAAGGCCCGTCCCAGCGCCTCGGTGAATTCCCGGTTGCGGACCGGCTGGGGGGCACAGAGATTATAGGGACCCTGGGCATCGCTTCGGTTGAGAAGAAAATCGATGGCCCCGATTTGATCCTGCAAATGAATCCAGGGCATCCACTGGCGTCCATTGCCCAGGCGCGCGCCCAGCCCGAAACGGAAGGGCGGCAGCAGGCGCAGCAGGAAGCCGTCGTCGGCGGCCAGCACCAGGCCGGTGCGCAGGTTGACCACCCGGATGCCCAGCTTCTCGGCTTCGTTGGCGACCTGCTCCCAGGCCAGGCACAACTCGCCGGCGAAGTCGGGACCGGCCAGGCTGTCCGCCTCGCTCACCGGCTTCTCGCCGCTGTCGCCATAGAAGCCGATGGCCGAGCCGGACAGCAGGACCGCGGGTTTCTGCGGGCGGCCCTGCAGCCATTCGATCAGGCGCTCGGTGGTGCCGATGCGGCTCTGCCAGAGTTCGGCCTTGCGACCTTGGGTCCAGGGCTTGTCGGCGATGGGGGCGCCCGCCAGGTTGACCACGGCATCCAGGTGTTCGTCGCCCAGCGCCTCCAGTTGGGCGATGCCGCGCACGCCGGGTCCGCATTCGCGCGCCACCCGCCCCGGGTCGCGACTGAGCACGGTGAGTTGGTGCCCGGCGGCCGCCCATTGGCGGCACAGCGCACGGCCGATCAATCCGGTGCCACCGGTCAGCAGGATATGCATGTCGTCACTTCCTTCTCGTATTGCCCTGCCGCCCGTATGCATCTGAACGAAGGGAAGAGGATTGTTTGGTATGGTCGTGGGTCGAAAGATCCAGAACGGTTGCCAGTCGTAGCCGTAGAGCCCTTGCGCGCGCAAACGTTCGACAAGGGCGAATCGTCAGACAAGCGAGGTCCATCATGACTGCCCCCATCGCCATCGTTGGCGCAGGAATAGCCGGACTTGCCGCGGCCCAGACGCTGATTCGCGCCGGGCAGCAGGTCCAGATCTTCGACAAGAGCCGCGGCAGCGGCGGCCGCATGGCCAGCAAGCGCAGCGAAGCCGGTGCCCTCGATCTGGGCGCCCAGTATTTCACCGCCCGCGACCGGCGCTTCATCGACGCCCTCAACGAGTGGCGTCGGGCCGGCTGTGCAGCGGAATGGAATCCGGCACTCTACCAGTATCGCGACGGTCGCCTGAGTCCGTCCCAGGACGAGCAGCCGCGCTGGGTCGGGGTACCGCGCATGAGCGCCATCACCCGCCACCTGCTGGCCGATCTGCCGGTCACCTTCGACTGCCGCATCACCGAGGTCTTTCGCGGAGCCCAGCACTGGCACCTGCTGGATGCCGGCGGCGAGACCCACGGGCCCTTCGCCCAAGTCATCATCGCCATGCCGGCGCCCCAGGCCACGGCGCTGCTGTCCAGCGTGCCCAAGTTGGCGGCCACCGTGGCTGGCGTCAGCATGGAACCGACCTGGTCGGTGGCCCTGGCCTTTCCCACGCCCCTGCAGACCCCGGTGGAAGGCTGTTTCGTGCAGGGCAGCGAACTGGACTGGCTGGCGCGCAATCGCTGCAAGCCCGAGCGCGACACCACCCTGGACACCTGGGTCCTGCATGCCACCAGCGCCTGGACCAAGGCGCACCTCGACGCCTCCAAGGACGAGGTGATCGAACGCCTGCACGGCGCCTTCGCCGAGCTGATCGGCTGCCCGTTGCCGGCACCGACCTTCAGCCTGGCCCATCGCTGGCTCTATGCCCGTCCCGCGCAACCCCACCAGTGGGGCGCCCTGGGCGATCCCGACATGGGCGTCTTCGTCTGTGGCGACTGGTGCTCCAGCGGTCGGGTGGAAGGTGCCTGGTTGAGTGGTCATGAGGCCGCGCAGCAGCTCCTCGGCAGTCTGGATTAATCGACGAAGCGCACGCCGTCTGTAACCTGCGGCGAATCTTTTACCGCAGCCCCCTGTCGAAAGTTGCACCAAACTTGTACAAGTAGGAAAGCCTTGTACAAGAAAATACACGACAGGGGATCTCCATGGTTGCCAACGCCTCCTCCAGCCTGCCCCGCCCGCGCCTGGGCATCAGCGCCTGCCTGCTGGGTGACGAAGTCCGCTACAACGGCGGACACAAGGAATCCCGGCTCTGCAGCCAGACCTTCGCCGAGCACTTCGACTTCGTCAGGGTCTGCCCGGAAATGGCCATCGGCCTCGGCACGCCCCGCGAACCCATCCGCCTGGTGGGCGACTCCCAGGCGCCACGCGCGGTGGGCACCGTCGACCCCAGCCTGGATGTGACCGCCGCCCTGACCGGTTACGGGGAAAGGATGGCGGGCGAGCTGACCGACCTGTCCGGCTTCATCCTCATGCAGAAATCGCCCTCCTGCGGCATGGAGCGCGTCAAGGTCTACCACGCCAACGGTCAGGGCAGTGAAACCGATGGCCGCGGGCTGTTCGCCGCCGCCATCATGCGTCTACAACCGGACCTGCCAGTGGAAGAAGCCGGCCGGCTGAACGATGCGGTGCTGCGGGAAAACTTCGTCACCCGCGTCTTCGCCCATGCCCATTGGCAGCAACTGCTGCAACAGGGTCTGACGGCGCGGGCGCTGCTGTCCTATCATTCGCGTTACAAGTACCAGCTCATGGCCCACGATGCCCATCGCGCGCGGACTCTTGGCCAACTGGTCGGCAGCATCGGCCAGCGCAATCTGGACGAGCTGGGTCAGGAGTACTTCAGCGGCCTGATGGCTGCCTTGAAGAAGTGCGCCACCCGCGGTACTCATTGCAATGTGCTCTATCATCTCTTCGGCTATCTGCGGCGGGTCCTGAGCGACAGCGAGAAGCAGGAAATGCAGCTGCTGATCGAGCAGTACCACGAGGGCATCGTCCCTCTGGTCGTGCCTCTGACGCTGCTCAAGCACCACTTCCGCCAGCATCCGGATCGTTATGTGAACGAGCAGGCCTATCTGCAACCCCACCCCGAACGTCTGAGTCTACGAAATGCCATCTAGCGTCACGCCCTTGCCTTCGCCGTCGAACGGCGAAGACCAGGACTACCAGTCCGCTCTTCACGAAGGCTGGCTGCCTATCCGGGAAATCGCCCGCCGCACTGGCGTGAACGCCGTGACGCTGAGGGCCTGGGAGCGGCGCTATGGCCTGCTGGTTCCCAAACGCACGCCCAAGGGCCATCGGCTGTACAGCGAGGCCCATGTGGTCCGCGTGCAGCAGATCCTCGCCTGGATCGCCCGTGGCGTGGCGGTCAGCCAGGTCAAGGGGCTGCTCGACGAACAGCGACCCACGGTGATCCCCGGCGACACGCCCTGGCAGGCCATCCATCAGGAGATGATGGACGCCATCGGCCGACTGGCTTCGCGTGCGCTGGACGAGGCCTACAACCGCGCCGCCTCGCTCTATCCACCGCGGGTGCTGTTGGACCAGTTGCTGTGGCCGCTGCTGCGGGAGCTGGAGCGCCTGAGTCAGGCGACCGACGACGGTCGCCTGACTCAGGTGTTCTTCCAGTCCTGGCTGCGCAGCAAGCTGGGTGCGCGGATCTATCACAGCCAGCACAGTCTGCGGGGCGCGCCCCTGGTGCTGCTGAATCTCGACGACACCCCGATGAACACCTCGCTGTGGCTTTGCGCCTGGTTGATCAGCGCCGCGGAGTGTCCGGTAGAACTGGTGGAGTGGTCGGTCCCCGCAGGTAACCTGGATCGCCTGGTCGAGCAGCTCGAACCCCGGGCACTGATCCTTTGCCGTGACAGCCGTCCCGACAGCGAGCTGCGGCGCCAGCTGCAGACCTTCGCCAATCGCCATACCCGCCCGTGCCTGACGCTTGGTGCGCTGGGTGAATCCCTTACCGCCGATGCCGCACCCGCGCGCAGTCCCGGCGAAGCCTTCGATCGCCTGCAGAGTGCCGGGCTGCTGCATCAGGAACGCCATGCATGAATCAGCTCGTCTGGTTTCGAACTGACCTGCGCACCCTCGATCATCCCGCTCTCCACGCCGCCGCCGAACAGGGCCCGGTGGCAGCCGTCTTTCTGCTGAGTCCTGCCCAATGGCAAGAGCACGACGAGGCGGCGATCAAGGTCGACTTCTGGCTGCGCAACCTCGCCGAACTGGGCAAGACGCTCAAGTCGCTCGGTATTCCCTTGCTGGTCCGCAGCGCCGAGCGCTGGGAGCAGGCCCCCCAGGTGCTGCTCGACCTGGCCCGGGAGCTGGGCGCCGAACACCTGCATTTCAATGACGAATACGGGATCAACGAAGCCGCCCGTGACGACGCCGTGGTCACGGCCTTCGACGACGCGGGCCTGGCAACCCATCGCTATCTGGACCAGACGCTGTTCGCGCCGGGTACGGTGCTGACCAAGAGCGGTGGCTACTTCAAGGTTTTCGGCCAGTTCAGGAAGACCTGCCTGGCGCGTCTGGAAACCGGTCTGCCGACGCCCTTGCCCGCCCCGGGCAAGCAGCGCAAGAGCCCGGTGCCGGCGGATGAGCCGCCCAGTTCGGTCGAGGGTTTCGCGGCGCCCGCCGCCGACCTGCAAGGGCTATGGCCGGCAGGGGAAGAGGAAGCACTGCAGCGTCTGGAAGCCTTCATCCGGGATGATCTCGAAGACTATCAGCGGGCGCGGGACATTCCCTCCGAACCCGGTACCAGCCAGTTGTCGGCCTATCTCAATGCCGGGGTGCTGACGCCTCGCCAGTGCCTGCAGGGGGCGGTCCGCGCCAACGACGGCCTGCTCAGCGGCGGCAAGCAGGGCGCGGCCACCTGGATCACCGAGTTGCTCTGGCGCGAATTCTATCGGCACGTGCTGGTGGGCTATCCCCGGGTTTCCCGGCACCAGCCATTCAACCAGGAGCTGACCGGCCTGCCCTGGCGCGATGACCCCGAAGGCCTCGCAGCCTGGCAACAGGGGCGCACCGGGATTCCCATCATCGACGCCGCCATGCGCCAGCTCCTGCAGACCGGCTGGATGCACAATCGCATGCGCATGCTGACGGCCATGTTCCTGTGCAAGAACCTGCTGATCGACTGGCGCGAGGGCGAACGCTGGTTCATGCAGCATCTCATCGATGGCGACCTGGCCTCCAACAACGGCGGCTGGCAGTGGAGCGCATCCACCGGCACGGATTCGGTGCCCTATTTCCGGGTATTCAACCCTCACACCCAGGCCTTGAAGATCGATGCGCGCGGCGATTACGTGCGTACCTGGGTGCCGGAATTGGCCGACCTCAAGGGCAAGGCCGTGCACACCCCCGGGGACCACTACCTGACGCCCCTGGTGGACCTGGGCGAAAGTCGCCCGCGCGCGCGGGGGGCCCACCCCCGCCCGGCGCGCCACAACGGCCCAAAAAAA
>NZ_JASCON010000045.1:0-42581 GCF_029959585.1 Pseudomonas sp. PS02302 | reverse complement strand
CGCAGCAAATTAAATACCCATCCTAGCTGGGCGGGGCGGGGCCGGGGGGGCCGAGCCCACGTTTATGCGATTGGCAAGTGCCGCCGGCGTTGCCATCATGGCCTCCCAGGAGAGGACCGATGACCGACGAAGTGGCGATGTACCAGCAGTGGCACCTGTGGATCACCGAGGCGGCCGTGGACGCCCAGCGTCGTCGTGTGCAGCTGGAATTCGCCGAATACAGCCGCCTGCTGGCCAATCTGCAGCTACTCGAACAGGAGCGCTGGCAACAGGCATTGCCAGTCTGGCTACGAGGCGACGTGGAGATGGTGTCCACGCTCAAGCACTAGCGCCAGAACCTCGCAGCAGACCTGATGACCAGGCGCTGAACGACCGGCGGTACCTGGCGGTCAATGGGGTAGCCCAGGCGAATTTCGCGGGGTGAGCGAGGTTTATCCGGCCTACCTGGCCCTCCCAACGAGGATGTCCCCATGAAGCGTACCGCCCTGATCGCCCTGATGATGTTCGCCGCTGCTCCCGTGTTCGCCAAGGATCTGTGCGCGGTCCAGCTGCAGAAGCTGGACGATGCCAGCAAGATGAAGACCAACATGATCGGCCCGGGCAGTTCCCAGGCCCAGCAGATCGCCAGCTTCCGCAAGAGCGCCATGGAGGCGCAGAAGGCCGGCGACGAGAAGAAGTGCATCGCCCAGGCCAACCAGGCCCTGACCATGCTGCGTCAGCCGGGTGGCGAGGGCAACTAAGGCTCAAGCCCGCTATTGAAAGAGGCGCGCTCCCCCGGGATCGCGCCTCTTTACTGTCTATGCATCCAGTCGTGTTATGCTGGGATCCTTCCTTTTTCGACTGGAGAAATCCGCCATGGCCAAGGCCAAGCGCCTCTACGGCTGCACCGAATGCGGTGCCACCTTTCCCAAGTGGGCGGGCCAGTGTGGCGAGTGCGGTGCCTGGAACACCCTGGTGGAAACTGTCTTCGAGACCTCCGCCGTGCCTTCCGGTCGCGCCGGCTGGGCCGGGGCGCAGGCGACCATCAAGACCCTGGCCGAGGTCAGCGTCGAGGAAACCCCGCGCTTCACCACCGATTCCACCGAGCTTGACCGGGTGCTGGGTGGCGGCCTGGTGGATGGCTCCGTGGTGCTGATCGGCGGCGATCCCGGCATCGGCAAGTCCACCATCCTGCTGCAGACCCTCTGCCACCTGGCCGCGCGGATGCCGGCGCTCTATGTCACCGGCGAGGAATCCCAGCAGCAGGTGGCCATGCGCGCCCGCCGCCTGGGGCTGCCGGAAGACAAGCTCAAGGTCATGACCGAGACCTGCATCGAGACCATCGTTGCCACCGCCCGCCAGGAAAAGCCGCGGGTCATGGTGATCGACTCCATCCAGACCATCTTCACCGAACAGCTGCAGTCCGCCCCCGGCGGCGTGGCCCAGGTACGCGAGAGCGCGGCGCTGCTGGTGAGATTCGCCAAGCAGACCGGCACCGCCATCTTCCTGGTCGGCCATGTCACCAAGGAAGGCGCCCTGGCCGGACCGCGGGTATTGGAGCACATGGTCGACACCGTGCTCTATTTCGAGGGCGAGTCCGACGGCCGCCTGCGCATGCTGCGAGCGGTCAAGAACCGCTTTGGCGCGGTCAATGAACTGGGCGTGTTCGGCATGACCGACAAGGGCCTCAAGGAGGTTTCCAACCCTTCGGCGATCTTTCTCAACCGCGCCCAGGAGGCGGTGGCCGGCAGCGTGGTCATGGCGACCTGGGAGGGCTCGCGGCCGATGCTGGTGGAAGTGCAGGCGCTGGTGGATACCAGTCACCTGGCCAATCCGCGCCGGGTCACCGTCGGCCTCGACCAGAATCGCCTGGCCATGCTGCTGGCGGTGCTGCACCGCCATGGCAGCATTCCCACCTACGACCAGGACGTCTTCATCAACGTGGTCGGTGGGGTCAAGGTGCTGGAGACGGCGGTGGATCTGGCGCTGATGTCTGCGGTGATCTCCAGCCTGAGAGACCGCGCCCTACCGCACGACCTGCTGGTGTTCGGCGAAATCGGCCTGTCCGGCGAGATCCGCCCGGTGCCCAGTGGCCAGGAGCGCCTCAAGGAAGCCGCCAAGCATGGCTTCAAGCGTGCCATCGTGCCCAAGGGCAATGCTCCCAAGGATCCGCCGCCCGGTCTGCAGGTAGTTGCCGTGACCCGCCTCGAGCAGGCGCTGGATGCGCTCTTCGAATAGCGTCGGGCAGCATTTGTAATATTTTTTAAAACTCTCGGCGGGGCAGGGTGGTCTATCGGGCGCTTCCACGAACCCGGATACCCGCCATGCCTCGTCTGCTCCCGCTTTCCCTGTTCCTTGCCGGCCTTGCCACCAGTGCCCTGGTCCAGGCCGCCGATCCCAGCAGCTCCGCCCCGGCCAGCCTGGAGGTGGATCAGCTGGAGTGGCAGCATGCCGACGAAGGCAGCGTCTTCAATTGGGATCTGGAGGGCTGGGCCCTGGGCGGTGGTGCCAATCGCCTGGATTTCCGCAGCCAGGGCGAGCGTACCAACGGCCACACCGAGCAAGCCGAGGTGCAGGCGCTCTGGGGGCACACTCTGGCCAAGGGCTGGGGCAGCGTGGCCGGCATCCGCCAGGATTTCAAACCCGGCTCGCCACAGACCTGGGCGGCCCTGGGCATCCAGGAGCACGATCCCGAGGATCTCGACATCGAGATCACCGCCTTCTTCGGCGAGAACAGCCAGACCGCCCTGCGCCTGGAAGCCGAATACGACTGGGCGCTGACCCAGCGGCTGATCCTCCAGCCCCATACCGAGCTCAACTTCTACGGTCGCAACGACGAGTCCCGCGGCCAGGGCGCCGGCTTTGCCGAAAGCGAAGCGGGCTTGCGCCTGAGATACCAGGTGACCCCGGAGGTCGCGCCCTATGTCGGGGTGTCCTGGAACGCCACCCACGGCAATACCGCGGCCATGGCGCGGGAAGAGGGCGAAGACACCCACGACGCGCGCCTGGTGGTGGGTCTGCATCTGGAGTTCTAAACCCCGTTGGGCTTTGTTTCCGCTCAACCCAACCTACAAGGCTACCGTTGTAGGTTGGGTTGAGACGGTTTCATCGTCGAAGCCCAACAGCCAGGGCTGAGCCTCGCGCCTTGGTTTCGCTTTCGCTCAACCCTCCCAGGTCGCTCAGGGCGTACCCAGCGCCGCCAGCTCGCGCTCCAGCAGGGTCTCGTCGCCCAGGTTCAGCTCCACCAGGCGGCGCAGGTGGCTGATGGAATCCAGGTCGATCTGGCGACAGGCGAAGGCCAGCTGCTCGGGAGTTTCCCGCACCAGCTCCACGCCCATGGTCACCTGGGCCTCGTCGTTCAGCAGGATGCGCAGTTCATAGGTGGCGCTTGGCTGGGCCGACCAGTCGGCGGGCCGCGCCAGCAGCACGCCCTTGAGCGAGATATCGTCCACGGGCGCTGCCCACTGGTGCTCACCCTGGTGCAACTGCGCAGGGGCATCGAAGGTGAAGCGGGTAAAGCGGCGACGCTCGTTGGTGTCGTTCATGGAAAGGCTTCCTGAGGTTTCCTGATCACTGTAGACGACCGTGGCCGTCCCGTATCGACTGCGCCTGGAAGGGTAGCCGGCTGCGGCCAGCGGAGCTACAACGAGAGGGCTCATTGGTCACCAGGGTGCGAGCAGTGGCCTTGGTCAGGCGCTGGAAGTGCCCTCGGGGCGCCAGCCGTACTCGCGCGCATGGCGGACCAGGTCGGCCGGCTTCTGGATATCCAGCTTGCGGCGGATGCTCAGCCGATGGGTCTCCACCGTGCGCACGCTGAGCCCCAGCTGCTGGGCCATGGTCTTGTTGTTGAGGCCCTGGGCCATCAGCAGCAGCACCTGGCGTTCCCGCGGCGTGAGGTCGCCCTCGCTGGCTCCCCCTTCGCCCAGGCGGGCGGCGATGGCGCTGCTGTAGAAGCGCCCACCGACCGCCAGGGCTTCCACCGCGGCGATGATTTCCTCCGAGGGTGCATCCTTGAGCACATAGCCGGCCGCGCCGACCCGCAGCGAGGTGCTCACGTACTCGCGATTGTCGTACATGCTCAGGATCAGTACCCGAGCACGGGGTGCGCGCTCGGCGATCAGGGCGGTCAGCTCCAGGCCGTTGATGTCCTTGAGGCCGATGTCCACCAGCAGGATGTCCGGATCGAGGCGCGCCAGCAGGTCGAGGGCTTCCGCGCCGCTACCGGCCTCGCCGACCACGACGAAGCGCTCGATGGTGCCCAGCAGCGCCCGCACGCCGGCGCGGACCAGGGCATGGTCGTCGACCAGGAGGATGCGGATGGGCGTCATGTCGGGCTTTCCTCGTCGGCCGGGAGGTCCGAGCGTAGCAGAACCACGTCGAGGGTCGTGCCGCCGGGTCCGGACTGGATGGCGCAGCGACCCCCGAACAGCTCCACCCGCTCGCGGATGTTGCGCAGGCCGATGCCGCCGCTGAGGCGCTCCACCTGGCCGGTATCGAAACCGCGACCGTCGTCGTGCACGGTCAGGCAGATCCAGCGACCGCGGCGTTGCAGGTCGATGACCACGCGCCGGGCCGCGGCGTGGCGCTCGATGTTGGTCAGGGCCTCCTGGACGATGCGAAACAGGGCGACGTCCATGTCGCCACCGGCGGGACTGTCGTCCAGGGTCTGTCGATAGTCCACGTCCAGGCCGCTGCGCTGGCGGAATTCCTCCACCAGCTGGCCGAGTGCCGCAGGCAGGCCGAGGGTGTCCAGCAGGGAAGGGTGCAGGTCGTGGGAAATGCGGCGGATCTCGCCGATGGCGGCGGCCAGGCGCTGGGTGCCCTCGCGCAGGGTCTCGCCGGCGCTGGACTTGCCCGCGCCGAGTTCACGGCTGGCCAGTTCGAACTGGAACTTGATGGACACCAGCAGCTGGCTGATGCCGTCGTGCAACTCGCGGGACAGCCGCGACCTTTCCTCCTCCTGGGAAGTGATGAGGCGCTGGGTCAGCTGCTTGAGCTTGCGATCGGCCAGGCGGTGCTCGCTGACGTTGAGCGTCAGGCCGCCGGCGAACACCAGCAGCACCGCCACCAGGGCCACCCCGGCGCTGGCCAGCAGGGTGGTGCGGATGCCGGCGGCCACGTCGTGGCGGACCTGGGCGAGGGCGGCGTCCACGTCGTCCAGGTAGAGGCCGGTGCCCAGCACCCAGCCCCAGCGTTGCAGCTGGGTCACGTAGGCGAGCTTTTCCGCCATCTGGCCGCTGGACGGCTTCTGCCAGCCATAGCGCTGGAAGCCGTCGCCTTCCCGGGCGCTCCTGAGCAGCGCCTGGATCACCAGCAGGCCGGTACCGTCGGTCAGTTGCCAGAGATCCTGGCCGACCAGTTCGGGCTGGCGTGGATGCATGAGATTGCGGCCATGCTGGTCGTAGACGAAGAAATAGCCGTCGCTGCCGAAATTCAGGCTGGCCAGCAGCGCCAGTACCCTGGCCTTGGTGTCCTCGTCGTCGCGACCGCTGCCGTACAGCGGCTGGATGGCACTGACGCCCATCTCCACATAGTTGCGCAACTCGGTCTTCTTGCTGCCGAGAATGCTGTGTTCGAGCAGCCGGGCCTGCTGCTCGCCCAGGCGTTGACTCTGTTCCAGTACCACCAGGCAGACCGCGGCCACCGCCAGCAGCAGGGGCAGCAGTCCGAGGGCGACCATCTTGTATTTTAGCTGCATCGGCACCTGTCCGGACGGCCCGCTACGTAGAACTACGTAGTGGGCTTTGGGTAGTTCTGCGAATTTCGCTGTCGCGTCGAGCCGCCGATAGTAATATGGCTCCGCTGTGGGCTCTCACAATAACAAATATCGCCGCGGCCACTGGTGCGCGGCAGGAGAACAAGCATGACCCGAATGGCCAGCCATCTTGCCTGGTTCGCCGTTGCCGTACTGGGCGCCTTCGCGCTGGGTACCGTGGCGCTGAGTCGAGGCGAAGCGATCAACGCCCTCTGGATCGTGGTCGCCGCCGTGGCGATCTACCTCGTTGCCTACCGCTACTACAGCCTGTTCATCGCCACCAAGGTGATGGGGCTCGACGCCAAAAGAGCCACGCCCGCCGTCCTCAACAACGACGGCCTGGACTACGTCCCCACCAACAAGCACATCCTCTTCGGCCACCACTTCGCCGCCATCGCCGGCGCCGGTCCGCTGGTCGGTCCCGTGCTCGCCGCCCAGATGGGCTATCTGCCCGGCACCCTCTGGCTGATCGCCGGGGTGGTCTTCGCCGGCGCGGTCCAGGACTTCGTGGTGCTGTTCCTCTCCACCCGCCGCAACGGTCGCTCCCTGGGCGACATGGTGCGCGAGGAGATGGGGCGCATCCCTGGCACCATCGCCCTGTTCGGCTGCTTCCTGATCATGATCATCATCCTCGCGGTGCTGGCGCTGATCGTGGTCAAGGCCCTGGCCGAGAGCCCCTGGGGCATGTTCACGGTGATCGCCACCCTGCCGATCGCCATGTTCATGGGCGTCTACATGAGATACATCCGCCCCGGGCGCATCGGCGAGATCTCGCTGATGGGCGTGGTGCTGCTGCTGGCCTCCATCTGGGCCGGCGGCGTGGTCGCCGCCGATCCGGTCTGGGGTCCGGCCTTCACCTTCACCGGCGTGCAGATCACCTGGATGCTGATCGGCTATGGCTTCGTCGCCGCCGTGCTGCCGGTCTGGCTGGTACTGGCGCCGCGTGACTACCTGTCCACCTTCCTCAAGATCGGCACCATCATCGCCCTGGCCATCGGCATCCTGGTGACCATGCCGACGCTCAAGATGCCGGCCCTGACCCAGTTCGTCGACGGCACCGGTCCGGTGTGGAAGGGCACCCTGTTCCCCTTCCTGTTCATCACCATCGCCTGCGGCGCGGTGTCCGGCTTCCATGCCCTGATCAGCTCGGGCACCACGCCCAAGCTGATCGCCAAGGAAACCCACGCCCGCTACATCGGCTACGGCGCCATGCTGATGGAATCCTTCGTCGCCATCATGGCCATGGTCGCCGCCTCGGTGATCGAGCCGGGCGTCTACTTCGCCATGAACAGCCCGGCGGCCGTGGTCGGCGCCGACGTGGTCTCGGTGGCCGCCAAGATCAGTACCTGGGGCTTCGTGGTGACGCCCGAGATGCTGCAGGCCACCGCGGCCGAGATCGGCGAACACACCATCCTGGCCCGTGCCGGTGGCGCTCCGACCCTGGCGGTGGGCATCGCCCAGATCATGCACAACGTGCTGCCGGGCGAGAACACCATGGCCTTCTGGTACCACTTCGCCATCCTGTTCGAGGCACTGTTCATCCTCACCGCAGTAGACGCCGGCACCCGCGCCGGACGTTTCATGCTGCAGGATCTGCTGGGCAGCTTCGTGCCGTCCCTGAAGCGCACCGATTCCTGGACCGCCAACGTCATCGGCACCGCCGGCTGCGTGGCCCTCTGGGGCTGGCTGCTGTATCAGGGCGTGGTCGATCCGCTGGGCGGCATCAACACCCTCTGGCCGCTGTTCGGCATCTCCAACCAGATGCTCGCCGGTATTGCCCTGATGCTGGGCTCGGTGGTCCTGATCAAGATGAAGCGCCAGCGCTATGTCTGGGTCACCCTGGTGCCGGCGGTGTGGCTGCTGATCTGCACCACCACCGCCAGCCTGATCAAGCTGTTCGATTCGAATCCGGCGGTCGGCTTCCTGGCCCTGGCCAAGAAATACAGCACCGCCATGGCCCAGGGGCAGGTGATCGCCCCGGCCAAAAGCATGGAACAGATGCAGCACATCGTCTTCAACGCCTACACCAACGCCACCCTGTCGGTGCTGTTCCTGGTGGTGGTGATGAGCATCCTGTTCTTTTCCATCAAGGTCGGTCGCGCCGCCCTGGCCAAGCCCGAGCGCAGCGACCGCGAGACCCCGTTCCAGCCGGCAACGGGCGTTTAAAGGAGAATCCTCATGTTCAATGACCTGGGTCGCATGGGTAAGTACCTGGGGCAGGCCGCCAAGATGCTGGTGGGCATGCCCGACTACGACACCTATGTCGAGCACATGCGCGGCAAGCATCCGGACCAGCCGGTGATGAGCTACGAAGCCTTCTTCCGCGAGCGCCAGGAAGCGCGCTACGGTGGCGGCAAGTCCGGCGCCATACGCTGCTGCTGACCCAGGGTCACCTAGGCCGGGCTCCATGCCCGGCCTCTTTCTGTCTGGAGTTTTCCATGCGTGAAGCTATTCCCGTCACCGTCCTGACCGGCTTTCTCGGCGCCGGCAAGACCACCCTGCTAAAGCACATCCTGCAGGCCGAGCACGGTCTCAGGATCGCCGTGATCGAAAACGAATTCAGCGCCCTGGATGTCGACGGCGAACTGCTGGAAGACGCCGGCGCCGTGCAGCTGATGAAGGTGGCCAACGGCTGCGTCTGCTGCACCGGCAGCAAGGACCTGGCCTATGCCCTGACCGTGCTGCTGGAGCGACTGGACAGCGGTGAGCTGGACTTCGAGCGGCTGGTGGTGGAGTGCACGGGCCTGGCCGATCCCGGTCCGGTGGCCCAGACCTTCTTTACCGACGACCTCCTGCGCGAGCGCTATCTGCTCGACGGGGTGCTGACCCTGGTGGACGCCGTCCACGCCAGCGAGCAACTGAGCGATCCGCTGCTGCAGGCGCAGATCGGTTTCGCCGATCGCCTGCTGCTGACCAAGCTCGACCTGGTCGAACCGGCGGCCATCGAGGCGCTGGAGAACCGCCTGCAGCGCATCAACCGCCGCGCGCCGATCCGCCATGTCGACCATGGCCGCATCGACCTGGCCGAGTTGCTGGACATCCGCGGCTTCAACCTGCACGACGAGGACCTGGCGCCACCGACGCTGTTCCGGCCGCTGCGGCCGGTGTCGGAAGCCGTCAGTCTCACCGAACGCATCCAGTCCATCGCCATCCGCGAGTCGCGGCCCTACGATCAGGACAAGATCGGCAAGGTGATGGAGATGCTGCTCGATACCCTCGGCTGCGACCTGCTGCGCTACAAGGGCCTGCTCAACATCGCGGGCGAGGAGCGCCGTCTGCTGTTCCAGGGCGTACAGCAGATCTATGCCGCCGATTGGGAACGCGATTGGGCGCCGGACGAGGAGCGTGAAAGCCGCGTGGTGCTGATCGGCATGGATCTGCCGGAAGAGCGCATCCGCGCCGCCTTCGAGCGGGCGGTTGCCAAATAGGCGTCAGGTCTCTGGCTGGCCGGTACGGCTGGCCAGCCGCTCCAGCGCAGCCCTGAGCTTGGGATCGCGGATTCCCGCCGCGACTTCGCGCAGGCTGTCGGCGCCGACCTGACTGACCAGGCGCACCGGTCGGACGCGGGTGGCAACGCCAGGACTCGGTTGCATCTTGAACTGCAGGCGCAGCAAGCCGGCGAATTCCGGCGCCTGCTGCAGCAGTCTGAGCAGGCGCCGCTGCTGATAGCGCAACCGGGTCGCCCAGTGGGCGTCGTTGACCACCAGCAGCAGGGTCCCCTCGCGCCAGCTGGCCACCCGGCAATGGGGACGAGCGGCCGGTTGCAGCTGCTCTTCCAGCAACTGTTGCAGCCGACCCAGCCGCTCGGCCTCGCGAAACAGCGCCTTGAGCGGTTTGGCCTGGCGCAGCAGGGCGGCGGGAGCGACGGCGGAGAGGGGGCGAAAGGCCATGCGCAGGACTCGCGATGGGCGAAGAGGAGAGGCCGATGGTAACAGATCGCTCTGGCGTCCTGGCGGCCGGGGGGCCGTCGTTCTTTCCTCATCGGCATTTCCGAGTAGAATGCCCGATTACCATCGCGGGACACCGCGGGTTTCAACCCCCGCGCCCAGGCGTCTGGCCAGGCTCTGCAGAGGCCTTGCCGCCCGTTTCGCTCCCCTCATTCCAGCGGAAGAATTCCAGTCGATATGTTTGCGCCTTTGTTGAAGAAATTCTTTGGAAGCAAGAACGAACGAGATGTCAAACGCCTAGGCAAGGTCGTGGTAGCCACCAATGCGTTGGAATCCCAGATTGCCTCCCTGAGCGACGAGCAACTGCGCGCCAAGACCGAGGAATTCAAGCAGCGCGTCGCGCAGGGCGAGTCCCTCGACGCGCTGATGCCCGAAGCCTTCGCCGTGGTCCGCGAGGCCGGCAAGCGGGTCATGGGCATGCGCCACTTCGACGTCCAGCTGATCGGTGGCGCCGCGCTGCACGAGGGCAAGATCGCCGAGATGCGTACCGGTGAGGGCAAGACCCTGGTGGGCACCCTGCCGGTCTACCTCAACGCGCTGTCCGGCAAGGGCGTCCACGTGGTCACGGTCAACGACTACCTGGCCCGCCGCGACGCCAACTGGATGCGGCCGCTGTACGAATTCCTCGGCCTGTCGATCGGCATCATCCTGCCGTTCCAGCCGCCGGAAGAGAAACGCGCCGCCTATGCCTCGGACATCACCTACGGCACCAACAACGAATTCGGCTTCGACTACCTGCGCGACAACATGGCCTTCAGCATGGCCGAGAAGTACCAGCGCGAGCTGAACTTCGCGGTGGTCGACGAGGTGGACTCCATCCTCATCGACGAAGCCCGGACCCCGCTGATCATCTCCGGCCAGGCCGAAGACAGCTCCGAGCTCTACCAGAAGATCAACCTGCTGATCCCGCGTCTGCAGCAGCACATCGAGGAAGAAGAGGGCAATCCGACCCAGGTCGGCCACTACACCATCGATGAAAAGACCCGCCAGGTGGAGATCACCGAGCTGGGTCACCAGTTCATCGAGGAGATGCTCACCGAGACCGGTCTGCTGGCCGAGGGCGAGAGTCTCTACTCCGCGCACAACCTGGGCCTCTTGACCCACGTGTTCGCCGGCCTGCGCGCCCACACCCTGTTCCATCGCAACGTCGAGTACATCGTCCAGCAGGACCAGGTGCTGCTGATCGACGAGCACACCGGCCGGACCATGCCGGGTCGTCGCCTCTCCGAAGGCCTGCACCAGGCCATCGAGGCCAAGGAAGGACTGCCGATCCAGCCCGAGAGCCAGACCCTGGCCTCGACCACCTTCCAGAACTACTTCCGCCTCTACAACAAGCTCGGTGGCATGACCGGCACCGCCGACACCGAGGCCTTCGAATTCCGCCAGATCTACAACCTCGACGTGCTGGTCATCCCGACCCACCGCGAGATCGCCCGTAAGGACTTCAACGACCTGGTCTATCTGACCCAGGCCGAGAAGTACCAGGCCATCATCGAGGACGTGAAGCAGTGCCAGGCCGAAGGCCGTCCGGTGCTGGTGGGTACCGCCTCCATCGAGAGCTCCGAGTACGTCGACCAGTTGCTGACCCAGGCCGGCATCGAGCACAAGGTGCTCAACGCCAAGTACCACGAACGGGAAGCCGAGATCATCGCCCAGGCCGGTCGTCCGGGCGCCGTGACCATCGCCACCAACATGGCCGGTCGCGGTACCGACATCCTGCTCGGCGGTAACTGGGAAGTGGAAGTCGCGGCCCTGGAGAATCCCACCGAGGAGCAGATCGCCGCGATCAAGGCCGCCTGGCAGGCGCGTCACAAGCAGGTCATCGATGCCGGCGGCCTGCACGTGATCGCCTCCGAGCGCCACGAGTCCCGCCGGATCGACAACCAGCTGCGCGGCCGTGCCGGTCGCCAGGGCGACCCGGGTTCCAGCCGCTTCTACCTGTCGCTGGAAGACAGCCTGATGCGCATCTTCGCCTCCGACCGGGTGAAGAACTTCATGAAGGCCCTGGGCATGCAGGGCGGCGAGGCCATCGAGCACCGTATGGTCACCAACGCCATCGAGAAGGCGCAGCGCAAGGTTGAAGGCCGCAACTTCGATATCCGCAAGCAGCTGCTGGAATACGATGACGTGGCCAACGAGCAGCGCAAGGTGATCTATCACATGCGCGACACCCTGCTGGAAAACGAAGACGTCGGCGACACCATCAAGGGCTTCCGCGAGGAGACCCTGACCCAGGTGATCAACGAGCACATCCCGCCGCAGTCGCTGCCCGAGCAGTGGGACGTTCCCGGCCTGGAAGCCGAGATCTACAGCGTCTTCGGTCAGCAACTGCCCATCGCCCAATGGCTGGACGAGGACGACAAGCTGTACGAGGACACCCTGCGGGTGAAGATCCTCGAACAGCTCGAAGCGGCCTACCTGGAAAAGGAAGACATGGCCGGTCGCGAGGCCCTGCGCAACTTCGAGAAGCAGATGCTGCTGCGGGTGGTCGACGACCTCTGGAAGGATCACCTCACCACCATGGACCACCTGCGCCACGGCATCCATCTGCGCGGCTACGCCCAGAAGAATCCCAAGCAGGAATACAAGCGCGAGTCCTTCAACCTGTTCCAGGAATTGCTGGACAGCATCAAGCGCGACACCATCCGCGTGCTGTCCCACGTCCAGGTGCGCCGCGAGGATCCGGTCGAGGAAGAGGAGCGCATGCGCCGCGAGGCCGAGGCCCTGGCCGAGCGCATGCAGTTCCAGCATGCCGAGGCGCCTTCGCTGGTCGACCCCGAGGTGCTCGAGGACGAGCAGGGCGAAGACACCGTGGTGCCCTTGCAGCCCCAGCGCAATGACCAGAAGATCGGTCGCAACGAGCCGTGCCCCTGCGGTTCCGGCAAGAAGTACAAGCAGTGCCACGGCAAGCTCGACTGAGACCTGCCCAGGCAGCCGGGGCGACGGCAACCTGTCGGCATAGCTGCCGACAGGTTGTAAACTCCACCCGCTAGGCTGTCCGCGCCCCTTGCCTAGGCTGGGCAAGGTGGGCGCTGGAAGGCTGCTTTCCACGCCGCGACCGGTTTTCCGCTCGCGGCGTTTCCTTTTCTTTCACTGGAGTTTCCCCATGGCTGTCGGTCTCGGTCCGCTCTCCACGCTGCACCCGGTTCCCGGTTTCGAACTCGGTATCGCCTCCGCCGGCATCAAGCGTCCCGGGCGCAAGGATGTGGTGGTGATGCGCTGTGCCGAAGGCTCCAGCGTGGCCGGGGTCTTTACCCTGAACGCCTTCTGCGCCGCGCCGGTGATCGTCGCCCGCCAGCGCTTCGCCGGCCCCGTGCGCTACCTGCTGACCAACACCGGCAATGCCAACGCCGGTACCGGCCAGCCGGGCCTGGCCGCGGCCGAGCGCACCACCAAGACGCTGGCCACCCTGGCCAGCGTCGGCGAGGCGGCGGTGCTGCCGTTCTCCACCGGGGTGATCGGCGAACCGCTACCGGTGGAAAAGATCGAAGCCGCGCTGCCGGCCGCCCTGGCCGATCTGGCCGAAGACAACTGGGCCGCTGCCGCCACCGGCATCATGACCACCGACACCCTGCCCAAGGGCGCCAGCCGTCAGTTCCAGGTGGATGGCACCACCGTTACCGTGACCGGCATCAGCAAGGGTGCCGGCATGATCAAGCCGAACATGGCGACCATGCTCGGTTATGTGGCCACCGACGCCAAGGTCGCCCGGGGCCTGCTGCAGGATCTGCTGGCCGATGCCGCCAACCGCTCCTTCAACCGCATCACCATTGATGGCGACACCTCCACCAACGACTGCTGCATGCTGGTGGCCACCGGCCAGGCGGCCATGGCGGAAATCACCCAGGCCAGCGGCACGGCCTTCGAGCAGCTGCGCGAGACGGTGTTCGCGGTATTCGCCGAATTGGCCCAGGCCATCGTGCGTGACGGCGAAGGTGCCACCAAGTTCGTCACCGTGCAGGTCAATGGCGGTGGCAATGCCCAGGAGTGCCTGGACGTCGGCTACGCCGTGGCCCATTCGCCGCTGATCAAGACCGCGCTGTTCGCCTCCGATCCCAACTGGGGCCGCATCCTCGCCGCCGTCGGCCGGGCCGGCGTGCCCCAGCTGGACGTCAGCCTGATCGACGTCTTCCTTGGCGGCGTGCAGATCTGCCAGCAGGGCGGTCGCGCGGCCACCTATACGGAAGAGCAGGGGGCGCGGGTCATGGCCCAGGCGGAGATCGAGATCCGCATCGAGCTGGGTCGCGGCAGCCACAGCGAGACCATCTGGACCACCGACCTGTCCCACGACTACGTGAAGATCAACGCCGAGTACCGTACCTGACGGCTACCCGACGCCTTGGCGCCCGTTCCGACGGGCGCCTGCGGCGGTCCTCGCGGACCGCATCGTTTCGAGGAATCCCCGCATGTCCCAGCTGCAACTCGTGATCGGCAACAAGAATTTCTCCTCCTGGTCGTTGCGGGCCTGGCTGGCCATGGAGCTCAGCGGCGCCGCCTTCGAAGAGGTGTCGATCCCGCTCTATACCCCCAACAGCCGCGCCTTGCTCAAGGCCCAGTCGCCTACCGGCAAGGTGCCGGTGCTCAAACTGGCCGAGGGCACCATCTGGGATTCCCTGGCCATCGTCGAGTATCTCGCCGAGGCCTATCCCGACGCCGGGCTGTGGCCGACGGATACCCTGGCCCGCGCCCATGCCCGCGCGCTGTGCGCCGAGATGCACAGTGGCTTCCTGGCCCTGCGCCGCGAGCTGCCCATGGACCTGCGTCGCCGCCAGCGGCTGAAGTCGACCACCGCCGAGGCGGTGGAAGACATCCAGCGCATCCAGCGCCTGTGGCGCGAATGCCGTGAGCGCTATGGGCAGCAAGGCCCCTATCTGTTCGGTACGCCGACCATCGCCGATGCCTTCTATGCTCCGGTCGCCAGCCGCTTCCGCAGCTACGGGGTGGAACTGTCGGCCGAGGCGGCCGCCTATGTCGAAACCATCTACGCCTGGCCGGCCTTCCAGCGCTGGCTGGCGGAGGCTGAAACGGAGGAGCAGAGCGCATGAGCCGTCTGCATGTCGTCGCCGCGGTGATCCGCGACCCCCAGGGGCAGATCCTTATCGCCCAACGTCCCGCGCACAAGCACCAGGGCGGCCTCTGGGAATTTCCGGGAGGCAAGGTCGAGGCCGGTGAAGCGCCGGCCGTGGCCCTTGCGCGCGAACTGGCCGAGGAGCTGGGTATCCAGGTGACAGCGGCTCGCCCGCTGCTGCAGGTGCGCCACGACTATCCCGACCAGGCGGTGCTGCTGGATGTCTGGCAGGTGGACGCCTTCAGCGGCGACGCCCATGGCGCCGAAGGCCAGCCGCTGGCCTGGGTCGCCCCGCGTGACCTGGTCAACTACGACTTTCCGGCGGCCAACCGGCCCATCGTCCAGGCGGCGCGGTTGCCGGAGCGCTACCTCATCACCCCTGGTGAGCTGACCACCGCGGAATTGCTCAATGGCCTGCACCGGGCGCTGGACAACGGTATCCGCCTGGTCCAGCTGCGCACACCGGACAATTTCGATCCGCAGTACCGCGACCTGGCCGGCGATGTCCAGGGGCTCTGCACCGGGCGCGCCCAGCTGATGCTCAAAGGGCCGCTGGAGTGGTTGGGTGATTTCCCCGCGGCTGGCTGGCACCTGACCACCGAGCAGTTGCGCCGCTATGCGCCCAATGGCCGGCCCTTCCCGGAGCAGCGCCTGCTGGCGGCTTCCTGCCATGACGCCGGGGAGCTGGCTCTGGCCCAGCAGATGGGTGTGGATTTCGTCACCCTGTCGCCGGTGATGCCCACCGCGAGCCACCCCGGCGCCCCGACCCTGGGCTGGGTCAAGGCCCAGCAACTGCTGGCCGACTGCAATCTGCCGGCCTATCTGCTGGGGGGGCTGGGCGATGACGACCTCGCCGGCGCCTGGCAGGCCGGCGCCCAGGGCGTGGCGGCGATCCGCGCGTTCTGGCCTACACCGGCGTAGGTTGGCGCTGAGCGCAACGAAGCCCAACAGGGATGCACCGTGCTCGTGCCTGTTGGGCTTCGACGATGGAGCCGTCTCAACCCAACCTACGATTCTCGACGTAGGTTGGCGCTGAGCGCAGGGAAGCCCAACAGGGATGCACCGTGCTCGGCCTGTTGGGCTTCGACGATGGAGCCGTCTCAACCCAACCTACGATTCTCGACGTAGGTTGGGTTGAGCGCAGCGAAGCCCAAGAAAAAGCCCGCCAATTGGCGGGCTTTTTCTTATCGGCGGAGAAAGTTACAGCCGCGGATAATCGATGTAGCCCACCGGGCCCTTGCTGTAGAAGGTGTCCGGATGCGGCTCGTTCAGCGCGGCGTCCTGCTCCAGCCGTTGCGGCAGATCCGGGTTGGCGATGAAGGGCACGCCAAAAGCCACCGCATCGGCCTTGCCTTCTTCCAGCCAGGCATTGGCCTTGGCCTTGTCGAATTTCTCGTTGGCGATGTACACGCCACCAAAGGCCGCCTTGAGATCCGGGCCGAGGCTGTCGCTGCCGGCCGCTTCGCGGATGCAGATGAAGGCGACCTGGCGCTGGCCCAGCTCGCGGGCGACATGGCCAAAGGTGGCGGCGGGGTCGCTGTCGCCCATGGTGTGCATGTCGCCACGGGTGGACAGGTGCACGCCGACGCGATCGGCGCCCCAGACATCGATGCAGGCATCGGTCACTTCCAGCAGCAGCCGGGCGCGATTCTCGATGGAGCCGCCATAGTTGTCGGTACGCTGGTTGGTATCGCTCTGCAGGAACTGGTCGAGCAGATAGCCGTTCGCCCCATGGACCTCGACGCCGTCGAAGCCGGCACGCTTGGCGTTCTCCGCGCCATGCCGATAGGCGGCGACGATGCCGGGGATCTCGGCGGTTTCCAGCGCCCGCGGGGTGACATAGTCACGCTTGGGGCGCAGCAGGCTGACGTGACCCTGGGCGGCGATGGCGCTCGGCGCCACTGGCAGTTCGCCGTCGAGGTAACGGGGGTCGGAGATGCGCCCCACATGCCAGAGTTGCAGCACGATACGGCCACCGGCCTTGTGCACGGCAGTGGTCACCCGTTGCCAGCCGGCCACCTGCGCATCGGACCAGATGCCGGGGGTGTCGGGATAACCCACGCCCATGGGGTCCACCGAGGTGGCCTCGGTGATGATCAGGCCGGCGGACGCGCGTTGCACGTAGTACTCGACCATCAGGTCGCCCGGGACCCGGCCCGGTTCAGCGCGGCAGCGAGTGAGGGGCGCCATGATGACGCGGTTGGGCAGTTCCAGGGCGCCGATCTTGATCGGCTCGAACAGCTGAGTCATGGCTAGCTCTCTTGATTAGCTGGCGGTCGCCAGGCCGCTCTTGCGGGCCTGGCTGGCAGTCAGCAGGGTGGCGATGAGGGCCAGCAGGGCGAGCCCGCTGGCGGCAAGGGGTACCGCGGTAAGACCCAGGCCGTGGTCGATCACCAGGCCGCCGACCCAGGCGCCGAGGGCGTTGCCCACGTTGAAGGCGCCGATGTTGAGGGTCGAGACCAGATTCGGCGCGTCCTTGCCGAAGGTGACCACGTTGATCTGCAGGGCCGGCACGGCGGCGAAGGCGGCGGCGGCCCAGAGGAAGAGGGTGATCTCGGCGGGCAGGAAGGCATGACCGGTCCAGCGCAGCGCGGCGGAGGTCAACGCCAGGGCGACGAAGATGCCTACCAGGCTGGTGGCCAGGCGCCAGTCGGCCAGGCGGCCACCGATGAAGTTGCCCAGGGTCAGGCCCAGGCCGATCAGCAGCAGGGTGCCGGTCACGCCCCGCGGCGAGACACCGGTGACTTCCTGCAGCAGCGGCGCCACATAGGTGAAGAGGGCGAACATGGAGGCGGCGAAGAATACCGTCATCGACAGCGCCAGCCAGAAGCCCAGGCCGCGCAGGGCGAGCAACTCCCGGCGCAGGTCGGCGCGCGGCTGGTTGCGGTCGGCCGGCAGTACCCGCCAGAGCCCGATCAGGGCGACCACGCCGATCACCACCACCGCCCAGAAGGTCGAGCGCCAGCCAGCCGCCTGACCCAGGGCGGTACCCAGGGGCACGCCCAGCACATTGGCCAGAGTCAGACCGGTGAACATCAGGGCCACCGCCGAGGCGCGGCGATTCTCCGGGACCAGGCTCGCGGCGACGACCGCGCCGATACCGAAGAAGGCGCCATGGCAGAGGGCGGTGACCACCCGCGCCAGCATCAGCATGTTGTAGCCGCTGGCCACTGCGCAGAGCAGGTTACCGACGATGAAGATGCCCATCAGCGCGAGCAGGGCACGCTTGCGCGGCCAGTGGGCCGTGGCCAAGGCCATGAAGGGCGCGCCAACGGCCACGCCCAGGGCATAGCCGGTGACCAGCCAGCCGGCGCCGGGGATGGACACGCCGAGATCGGCGGCGACATTGGGCAGCAGGCCCATGATGACAAATTCGGTGGTGCCGATGGCGAAAGCGCTCAGCGCCAGCACGATGAGAGAAGCGGGCATCAGGATTCCTTGCAGACTAGAGTTCGCGGGCGAGGCGTTGCACAAAGGCCTGGATGGCGGCCTCGTCGCGTTGGTAGAACACCCATTGACCGATGCGCCGCGTGGTGACCAGGCCGGCTCGGGTCAGTACCGCCAGGTGCGCCGAGACCGTCGACTGCGACAGCCCCGCCCGGGCCTCGATCTGCCCGGCGCAGACGCCCGTGCCCAGGTCATGGTCCTGGTGCGGAAAGTACTGCCGGGGATCGCGCAGCCAACTCAGGATCTGGCGGCGCAGGGGATTGGCCAAGGCTTTGAGGATTTCGTCCATCACGGTCGCATCGTCATATTGGGTTGTGGCGAACCTTAAATCGTAAAAAATCGATATGCAAGCTATCCATATTCGATTCTGCCTATCGCGGGCTTAGAGGCTCACTATCGCGATAAGTGTCCGCGCGCGCCGCTTCGTTCAGTTGCGATTCAGATCGGGCGGCTAGAATTGCCAGGTGCGGCCCTGTCCGCCGCGATGGATCTTCAAGGAGTAAAGACATGGCGCTGCCCACCCGTATCCTTCTCGCCAGCCTGGCCCTGGCCACCCTGGCCGGATGCGCTTCCCCCAATCCCTACGAAAATCAGGGTCAGGCCAGCGGTGGCACCTCCAACACCGCCAAGTACGGTGGCCTGGGCGCTCTCGCCGGCGCCGTCGCCGGTGCCGCCATCGATCACAATCATCGGGGCAAGGGTGCGCTGATCGGCGCCGCGGCCGTGGGCGCAGCGGCAGCGGGCTACGGCTACTACGCCGACCGCCAGGAAGCCGAATTGCGCCGGCAGATGGAAAACACCGGCGTCGAGGTGCAGCGCCAGGGCGATGACATCAAGCTGATCATGCCCGGCAACATCACCTTCGCCACCGACTCGGCCGACATCGCCAACAGCTTCTACAAGCCGCTGAACGACCTGGCCAATTCCTTCAAGCAGTTCGATCAGAACAGCATCGAGATCGTCGGCTATACCGACAGCACCGGCAGCCGCGCCCACAACATCGAGTTGTCCCAGCGCCGGGCGCAGAACGTTGCCGGCTACCTGACCGCTCAGGGCGTACCCGCGGCGCGACTGAGCACCCGCGGCGCCGGTCCCGATGCGCCCATCGCCAGCAACGCCAGCGCCGATGGCCGGGCGCAGAATCGTCGCGTCGAGGTCAATCTGCGTCCCCTGCCCGGAGCGACCGGCACCCCCGCCCAGCAATGACCGCTCGTCGCCCGTGAACCGCAGTTTCCGCGCCCTCGTGAAGGGCGGCGGAAACTGCTTTTCCATTTTGCGCTCTGATAGACGTCGCAAAGGCCCCCTCCTGTCAAATGGCAGGCGGCAGGCGCCTGTCCGGCTGCTACGCTAGTAGGGTTGGAGCGACACATCGCATAACGGACACGAAGGGAAGGGGTAGCCAGCCGCATATGGCTGCTGCACGGCGGCAGAAGCCGCGGGGAGAAAAGGCTTGATGGAGTGCCCGTTACCGCAGTCAGAGCAAGGCCCGGTGTTGCTGGTGGTGGACGACCGCCAGGAGAACCTGTTCGCCATGCAGGCCGTGCTGGAGGTCGGAAATTGGCGAGTGATCACGGCCGCCTCGGGTGAGCGTGCCCTGCAATACCTGCTGGACGAGACCGTAGACCTGGTCCTGCTCGACGTCCAGATGCCGATCATGGACGGCTTCGAGGTGGCGCGCATCATGCGCAGCAACCTGCGTACCCGCTTCACCCCGATCATCTTCGTCTCCGCCGAAGCCCACTCCTACGAATCGGTGCTACGTGGCTATGCCACCGGCGCGGTCGACTATCTGCTCAAGCCTGTCGATCCCAATATCCTCCGCCACAAGGTGCGCTCGCTGCTCGATCACGAGCGCAATCGTCGCGAGTTGCTGCAGGCCACCCAGCAGCTGGAGCTGGCCAAGTCCTTCAGCGACTCGCTGCTCGACAATGCCGCCGAGGGCATCCTCACCGTCAACGAGCAGGGTCGGGTGACCTTCGCCAACGCCGCCATCGCCCGCATGTTGCGCTGCAGCGTCAGTGACCTGGTGCATGCCAACTTCCTCGACTTCCTTGAAGGGGGCAGCGGTCTCGACGACTGGCAGACCTCGCCCTTCATGGAACACTACGACCGTCGCGAGACCTACCGCCTGCACGATGCCCGCCTGCGCACCAATCGCGGCGACAGCCTGCCGGTGGCGCTGTCCTGCGCACCGCTGCCGCGCATGCAGCGGGCCATGGTCATCATCGCCCTGGACATGTCGCGCATGCGCGAGTTGCAGGACCAGCTCGAATCCCAGGCCGTCACCGATGCCCTGACCGGGCTGCTCAATCGCCGCGGCTTCAACCAGACCCTGGAAGCGGCGCTGGCGCGCAGCGGCCGCAACGGCAAGCGCATGGCCGTGCTCTACATCGATCTCGACGGTTTCAAGCGCATCAATGACTCCCTCGGCCACGAGGCCGGGGATCGCGTGCTGTGCATCGTCGCCGAGCAGCTCAAGAGCTGCATGCGGCCCTACGACATCCTGGCCCGCATGGGCGGCGACGAATTCACCGCGCTGCTCGATTCCCTCGAACATCCCGAGGATGCCGCCCGCGTCGCCGAGAAGCTCCTGGAGCTGCTGGCCACGGTGCATCGCATCGACGGCATGGAGGTCAGCCTGGGCGCCAGCATCGGCATCGCCAGCTATCCCGATTGCGGCCATACCGTGGACGGCCTGCTGCGCTCGGCCGACATCGCCATGTACGAGGCCAAGCGTGGCGGGCGCCAGCAGTACCGCTTCTTCTCGCCGGAAATGAATGGCCGTGCCCGTTCCCGGCTGATGCTCGAAGAAAGCGTGCGCAATGCCATCGACAACAAGGATTTCGTGCTTGCCTACCAGCCGCAGGTCTATCTGCGCGATGGCCGGCTGCGCGGCTTCGAGGCGCTGCTGCGCTGGGAGCACACGGTGGCCGGCAAGGTCTCGCCCAGTGTCTTCATCCCGCTGCTGGAAGAAACCCGGCTGATCAACCGTATCGGCGACTGGATCTTCCGCGAAGGCGCGACCAAGCTGCAGTCCCTGCAGGAGATCTACGGCGCCGAACTGTTGCTGAGCATCAACCTCAGTCCCGTGCAGTTCGGCATGCCGCAATTGGCGGAAAGCCTGCGCCAGATCATCGAGACTCATGGGCTGCAACCCAGGCAGCTGGAAATCGAGGTGACCGAGTCGGCGCTGATGCACGACATCGACTACACACGGGCGCAGCTGTCGCAACTGCGTGCCCTTGGTGTGCGCATCGCGGTGGACGACTTCGGCACCGGCTATTCCTCGCTGGCGTACCTGCGCCACTTCGAGCTGGATACCCTCAAGATCGATCAGCTGTTCATCGCCAACATGCTCGATTCCTCGCGTGACGCCGCCATCGTCAGCACCATCCTCGAGCTGGGCCGCAACCTGGATCTGGAAGTCATCGCCGAGGGCGTGGAGACCCTGGAACAGCGTGACTGGCTGATCGAGCACGGCTGCGAAATCATGCAGGGCTTCCTGGTTTCCCGCCCGCTGAGCGCTGAGGTGACCGGACGCTTCCCCCAGCAGGTGGACTGGGCCGCCAAGCGGCCCGAGCCAACGCTCTAGGCGCCCTGAGGGCCTGCGCCAGCAGCGATCAGCCGCCGTCCATCGGCGCAGGCGGCGTGCCAGAGCTGGCAGGACTTCCCGGGCCGGCACCTGGCCAGCCAAACCACGCACGCCACTGAACGAACACCCGTCCGAGCCTTCTTATGCAAGGGCCACAGGCACGGAGTAGGAAGCATGCGGGGCGCCGTCTTTCCATGGCGGGAAAACAACAGGTTCGAATTGCTGGTGGACGGCGGTCGGTTCTTTCCGGCCATGCTCGAATCCATCGCTGGCGCCAGTCGCCAGATCGATGTCGAACTCTATCTGGTGGAAGCCGGCAGCTGCTCCGAGCAACTGCTCGTGGCTCTGACCGAGGCGGCCCGACGCGGCGTCGCGGTACGCTGCCTGTTCGATGGCTTCGGTACCCTGCGGATGGACGCCGGCTTGCGCCGTCAGCTGGAGGAAGCCGGCGCCGAGCTGCGCGTCTTCAATCCCGTGCGCTTCGGCCACGGCCTGCACAACCTGCACCGCGATCATCGCAAGATCTTCATCATCGACGGCGCAGAAGCCTTCGTCGGTGGCAGCGGCGCGACCGACGACTTCTGGGATCCAGCCAAGAGCGACTGCAACTGGCACGAGGTCATGGTGCGCATCCAGGGGCCGCTGGTGGAAGACTGGCTGGCCCTGTTCGAGCGCCAATGGGAAGCGGTCGGTCGCCGCCGCGCCTGGAAGCCGCGTCCGCGGCGCGGGCGCGAGCGTCCACCGCCACCACCCGCTGCCCAGGAAGGGCAGGGCCGAGTGGCCTATGCCGACGCCCGCCAGCACCGTGACATCCTCCAGGCACTGATTCGTGCCCTGGTGGGCGGCCAGCAACGCATCTGGTTCGCCACTCCCTATTTCCTGCCGACCTGGCGCGTGCGCTGGGCGCTCAGGCGCGCGGCGCGTCGCGGTGTCGACGTGCGCCTGCTGCTTACCGGTCGTCATACCGACAATCCCCCGGTGCGTTTCGCCGGGCAGCGTTACTACCGCGGCCTGTTGCGCGCCGGCGTACGCATCTACGAATACCAGCCGAGATTCATCCACGCCAAGATGGTGCTGGTGGACCACTGGGTCAGCGTCGGCTCCTGCAACTTCGATCACTGGAATCTGAGATTCAACCTGGAGGCCAATGTCGAGGCGGTGGATCGCGGCCTGAGTCAGGCGGTGGCGGCCAGCTTCGTCAAGGATTTCGCCCAGAGCCGCGAGATCACCCTGGAGTTCTGGCGCAGTCGCCCCTGGTGGAGACGGGCGCGCGAGTGGCTCTGGGGTTCGCTGGATCGCCTCGTGATCGGTGTACTGGGGCGCGGTTAGCAGCCCCGGTTGGCAGGTGCGGGTAACATAACCGATCCGGTGCTGCAGGCCGGACCCATCGTCCCGCGGACGAGGCCAGACGAGTAACGCCTTAGTGCAGACTTTAGATAAACACCGCTTCATCGGTCTGGAGTGGCTCAGATTTCTGATGGGTTTCTATGTGGTTGTCTACCACACCATCCATTTCTATCCCGAGCGCAAGACCATTCCCCTGCTGGACGAGATCACCAGCATGGGTTTCTTCGCCACCAGCACCTTCTTCGTGCTCTCCGGTTTCCTGCTCGCCCATGTCTATTGCGGTCGCGGCAGCCTGCGCGAGCCGGCGCGCAGCTTCTGGGTCAAGCGTTTCGCCAATCTCTATCCGATCCATATCTTCGCCTTGCTGCTGGCGATGGCGGTGGTGACCTGGATCGGCAGTCTGGGTATTCCGCCGGGTGCGGCCACGGCGAGCATCCGCTTCGTGGTGTTCGATACCAACGAGCCCCTGGCACGGACCAATCCCGAGTTGTTCCAGCACTTCATGACCAACGCGGAACTGGGCTTCAACGCCGTGCTGCAGCTGTTCATGCTGCAGGCGTGGAATCCCTATTATCTGACCTTCAACGCGCCCCTCTGGTCGATCTCGGCGCTGTTCTTCTTCTATCTGACCTTTCCCAAGCTGGCCCCGCGGCTGATGACCAGTGAGCGGCCCTGGCAGCTGTTGCTGCTGGTCTGGGTGCTCTATCTGATTCCGCCGCTGCTGGTGATCGCCAACCAGAACTATGGCATGCCCTTCACCGGCCTCCTGCAACGGGTGCCCCTGTTCCGCTTGCCGGAATTCCTTGCCGGGATCCTGCTGTATGCCGTCTTTCGCCGCCAGCATATGCGGGGCTGGGCGCCGTCGGAGCGGCAGCGGCTGTTGCTGGCGAGCTACCTGATCCTCAGTTTCGCCCTGGGTACGGCACTCTTCACCCACGGCCCCAAGTTCTGGTACTTCCTCTTCCACAACGGCCTGTTCCTGCCGTCGCAGCTGATCCTGGTGTACCTCGCGGCTCTGGCCCAGGAACCGGCCAGCGAGCGCATCCGCCACTGGTCGCCACGACTCGGCGGCGCTTCGCTGTCGATGTTCGCCCTGCACGTACCCCTGTCGGGAATCTACATGACCCTGGAGCAGCTGATCGGCGGCGATCTCAAGGCCTGCCTGAGCGGTAATCGCGAGGTCTGCATCGCCGCCGCCGGGGCCTATACCAACTCCATCGCCTGGTACTGGCTGTTCCTGCTGGCGGTGGTGGTGCTCTGCGTGCTGTTCCAGGAAAGGCTGGTGGTGCCGACCCGCAAGCGCATCCTCAAGGTGCTGCTGCCGCGCCTGGCGCCGCAGCAGCAGCCCCCCCAGGCTAGCGGCGGAAGCCTTCGGCCATGACGAAGAAGCGGGCGTTCAGCGCCGCCAGTGGCTCGCGCAGCTGCTCCAGCTGATCGGCCGCGCCGAACACCTCGAAGCGTTCCAGGGTGGCGATGGCCTGGGCCTGCTCCAGCAGGTCGCCGACGTTGTCCAGGTGGGCCAGCAGCGCCTGGGCATCGCGATAGCCTTCGCGGCAGCGCGCCGTGGTGCCGTCATAGCAGAAGCCGTAGTAGAGGCAGCCGGGTTCGTTCCGGGTGCGCTGCAGCATGGCCTCGCCCAGGCGTTTGAAGGCTTCGAGCTGATCGGGCTGGACGGCGAAGACGGGGGCCAGGCTGCAGACGGAATCGCTGGGAAGAGTAGGCATGGGTGCTCCGGGGTCAGGGATGGTCTCTATGCGACCCCTGCCAATCGGCGGTGCTCCCGCCGGCTGACGGACGTGCGCCCAATGAAAAAGCCCAGCACAGGGCTGGGCTTTCTCGCAGCGACTGGCGCTTAGATCTCGACGGCGAGGCTGTCGGCGATCTTCTTCTGCCACACCTGCGGACCCGTAATGTGCACCGACTCGCCACGGGTATCCACGGCCACGGTCACCGGCATGTCCTTCACCTCGAACTCATAGATGGCTTCCATCCCCAGCTCCGGGAAGGCCAGCACCTTGGAGCCCTTGATGGCCTGGGCCACCAGGTAGGCGGCACCGCCGACGGCCATCAGGTACACCGCCTTGTGGTCCTTGATCGCCTCGATGGCGATGGGGCCGCGCTCGGACTTGCCGATCATGCCCAGCAGGCCGGTCTGGTCGAGGATCTGGCGGGTGAACTTGTCCATGCGGGTCGCCGTGGTGGGACCGGCCGGGCCGACCACCTCGTCGCCCACCGGATCGACCGGGCCGACGTAGTAGATGAAGCGACCCTTGAGGTCCACCGGCAGCGACTCGCCCTTGTTGAGCATGTCGACCATGCGCTTGTGGGCCGCATCGCGCCCGGTGAGCATCTTGCCGTTGAGCAGCACGGTCTCGCCCGGCTGCCAGCTCTGCACCTCTTCCGGGGTCAGGGTGTCGAGGTCGACGCGACGGGCGCTCGGACCGGCTTCCCAGACGATTTCCGGATAGGCGTCCAGCGGCGGTGCTTCCAGACTGGCGGGACCGGAGCCGTCGAGCACGAAATGGGCGTGACGGGTGGCGGCGCAGTTGGGGATCATGCACACCGGCAGGGAGGCGGCGTGGGTCGGGTAGTCCTTGATCTTGACGTCGAGCACCGTGGTCAGGCCGCCCAGGCCCTGGGCACCGATGCCCAGCTGGTTGACCTTGTCGAAGATCTCCAGGCGCAGCTCTTCCAGGCGATTCTGCGGGCCGCGGGCCTTCAGCTCATGGATGTCGATCTCGTCCATCAGCGATTCCTTGGCCAGCACCGCGGCCTTCTCGGCGGTGCCGCCGATGCCGATGCCCAGCATGCCCGGCGGGCACCAGCCGGCGCCCATGGTCGGCACGGTCTTGAGCACCCAGTCGACGATGGAATCGGACGGGTTGAGCATCGCCATCTTCGACTTGTTCTCGGAGCCGCCGCCCTTGGCCGCGACATCGATCTCCACGGTGTTGCCGGGGACGATCTGGTAGTGGATCACCGCCGGGGTGTTGTCCTTGGTGTTCTTGCGGGCACCGGCCGGGTCGGCCAGGATCGAGGCGCGCAGGACGTTTTCCGGCAGGTTGTAGGCGCGCCGGACACCCTCGTTGATCATCTCGTCCAGGCTCAGGGTGGCGCCGTCCCAGCGCACGTCCATGCCAACCTTGGCGAAGACGGTGACGATGCCGGTGTCCTGGCAGATCGGCCGGTGGCCGGTGGCGCACATCCGCGAGTTGATCAGGATCTGGGCGATGGAATCGCGCGCGGCGGCGGATTCTTCGCGCAGATAGGCCTCGTGCATGGCCTGGATGAAATCGACGGGGTGGTAATAGGAGATGAACTGCAGGGCGTCGGCGACGCTCTGGATCAGGTCATCCTGCTTGATCACGGTCATGTACGCGCTCCTCTTGGCGGTTTCTTGCGTCTCGGCCACGGGCGGTGGCGAGACGGGCGCGCAATTCGGGTCGCACGGACCGGGCCGCGAAGGAGCCCGATCGGAGGGGTGGCCTGACACACTGAGAGAGGCCCACCCGGCCAGGGCGGCCGACCCGAGAGCGGCGCGGCAGTATAGCCTTTAAGCTGCCGGACGGCACGCCACCTGGGTCGACGGTGGGCGATCAGCGCCTAGCGGCGGTCCAGGGCCGCCGGATTGACCAAATCGGTCGGGCGCTCATCGCCGAGCGCGGCGATGAGGTTGTCCACCGCGCGTTCGGCCATGGCATAGCGGGTCTCGTGGGTGGCCGAACCTATGTGCGGCAGGGTGACCACATTGGGCAGTTCGAACAGCGGCGAGGCCTCCAGCGGTTCACGGGTATAGACGTCCAGACCCGCGCCACGGATCTGGCCCTGGCGCAGCGCCTCGATCAGCGCCGGCTCGTCGATGACCGGGCCGCGCGCCAGGTTGATCAGGATGGCGCTGGACTTCATCAGCCCCAGTTCGCGTGCGCCGATGAGGCCTTCGGTAGCGGCCGACAGGGGCACCACCAGGCAGACGAAGTCGGCTTCCCTGAGCAGGTCGTCCAGCTCTCGGCGCTGGGCACCCATCTGCTCTTCCAGCTCGGGCTTGGCGCTGTTGGCGGTATAGAGAATCGGCATGTCGAAGCCGAAGTGGCCGCGCTTGGCGATGGCCGCGCCGATGCGACCGGCGCCGACGATGCCCAGCGTACGGCCATGGATGTCGGTGCCGAAGTGTTCTTCGCCGATGCCCTTGCGCCAGTGTCCGGCCTTGACGAAGGCATCCAGCTCCGGCACCCGCCGGGCGGCGCTCACCAGCAGGGTGAAGCCGAGGTCGGCGGTGGTGTCGGTGAGCACGTCCGGGGTGTTGGTGAGCAGGATGCCGCGCTCGGTCAGGTAGTCCACGTCATAGCTGTCGTAGCCGACCGAGACGCTGGCGATGGCTTCCAGGGTGGTGGCCATTTCCAGCTCCTTCTCGCCCAGCTTGCGACTGGCGCCGATCAGGCCCTGGGCCTTGGCTGCGGCAGCGGCGAAGAGATCGAGGTTGGCACTGGTGGGAATCACCTCGACGGTGAAGTGTTCGCGCAGGCGTTCCACCAGCTGTTCGGGCAGGCGGTTGAAGACCACTACGTGCTTCTTGCTCATCGATACCTCGGCGTGTGGAAAAAGGGGTCAGGCCAGGCCGGCTGCCGCGAAACGCGGCAACGCGGGATGCTGCTCCAACAGGGCGGCGAGACCCTCGCGGGTGGGCTCCTGATTGAAGTCCAGGCCCAGGGCCTCGCGGTGGATGCCGGTGGCGGCCAGCCACAGACAGTCGATGTCCGCCGCCACCGCGCCGGGCACGTCGGTCACCAGGGAATCCCCGACGAACAGCAGGCGCTGGGCACCGCGGGTGGCCAGTTCCTCGGCTGCGCAGCGGAAGGCATAGGGATCGGGCTTGCCGTACCAGGTGACCTCGCCACCCAGGGCGGCAAAGCGATCGGCCAGCTTGCCGGCCGCATAGAAGGGTAGACCCCCGGACACCACGTTGCGATCCGGATTGGCGCAGAGAAAGGGCTTGTCCAGCGCAGCGGCCAGGGGCGCGAAGCGGGCTTCCAGCTCGTCTTCGGGGAAGCTGCCGACGCCGAGGATGATGGTCGCCTGGTCGATGTCTTCGACGAAGCGCGCGCGGATCTCCGCGGGCCAGCCCGCCTGGCCGGTGCCGGGACCGGAAAGGTAGATGCCACCAGTGCGAAATTTAGGGTCCTGCTGAAAGGCGTCGATGGCCAGCTGGCCTGAGGTGGTGATGCCGGCGAAGAGTTCGCGCGGCACGCCCAGCTTGCCCAGTTCTTCGACCATGCCATCCGCATCGCGCGAGGCATTGCTGAGAAACCACACCGGCTTGCCCTCGGCGGCGCGACGCTCCAGCCAGGCGCGGGCGCCGGGAAAGGTCTCGTAGCCGTCGATCAGCACGCCCCAGAGGTCGAGGATGAAGCCGTCATAGGCGGCCAGCGCCTCGTCCAGTTGATCGAGGCGGAGCAGGGTGGGAGCGGTCATGCGGCGGATCCGATGGCGAAAAGGGGAAACGACAAGCCTAACCGGTTTTGCCGAGCGGCTGCCGAAAACACAGACACCGGCCTTGGCCGGTGTCTGGGGATTGCCGTGAGGCTGGGCTTAGCGCGTGGGCGCCTTGCCGGCCTTGGCGACTTCCAGGGCCTGGGTATCGACGCGGCCGTAGATGTCTTCGAAGCGGACGATGTCGTCCTCGCCCAGGTAGCCACCGGACTGCACTTCGATCAGCTCCAGCGGTACCTTGCCAGGGTTGGCCAGGCGGTGCACGGAGGTCATCGGCAGGTAGGTGGACTGGTTCTCGGTCAGCAGGAAGACCTTGTCGTCACAGGTGACCTCGGCGGTACCGGAGACCACGATCCAGTGCTCGGCACGGTGGTGGTGCATCTGCAGCGACAGCTGGGCGCCCGGCTTGACGGTGATGCGCTTGACCTGGAAGCGCTGACCCATGTCGATGGAGTCGTAGGAACCCCAGGGACGGAAGACTTCCTGGTGTGCCTTGACCTCGTTGCGGTTCTGCTTCTCGAGAGCGTTGACCAGCTTCTTGACGTCCTGGACCTTGTCCTTGTGGGCGATCATGACCGCGTCCTTGGTTTCCACCACGACCACGTTTTCCAAACCGACCAGGGTCACCAGCTTGCCGCTGCCGTGCACCAGGCAGTTGCGGCTGTCATGCAGGACGACGTCGCCCTTGATGACGTTGCCGTTGTTGTCCTTGGCATGCACGTCCCACAGCGCGGACCAGGAACCGACATCGTTCCAGCCAGCGCTCATGGGCACCACGCAGGCGCGGGTGGTCTTTTCCATCACGGCGTAGTCGATGGAATTGTCCGGGCAGACGGCGAAGGTGGCGGCATCGATGCTGATGTTGATGCCGTCGATGCTGCTGCGCTCCAGCGCCAGCAGGCAGGTGTCATAGATGTCAGTGTCGTGCTTCTTCAGCTCTTCCAGGAAACGGCTGGCGCGGAACAGGAAGATGCCGCTGTTCCAGCAGTAGTCGCCGGAGGCCACGTATTCGGTGGCGGTGACGGCATCGGGCTTCTCGACGAAGCGCTCGACGCGGGACACGCCCTGGGGCAGATCGTCGTTGGAACCGGTCTTGATGTAGCCATAGCCGGTCTCGGGCGCGGTGGCCGGAATGCCGAACAGCACCATCTCGCCACGCTCGGCGGCGGCGGCGGCCTGTTGCAGGGCGGCCTTGAATTCGGCTTCGTCCTCGATCACGTGATCGGCGGGCAGCACCAGCATCAGGTCGTCCTTGCCGTCAGCGACCAGTTGCATGGCAGCGATGGCCACGGCCGGCGCGGTGTTGCGACCGAAGGGCTCCATGATCAGCGCCTGGGGCTTGCACTCGACGGCCTTGAGCTGCTCTTCCACCAGGTAACGGTGTTCGGCGTTGCAGACGATGATGGGGCAATCGATGCTGCCCTCGCAGCCCAGGCGATTGATGGTCTCCTGGAACATGGTCTGTTCGCTGGTCAGGGCCAGGAACTGCTTGGGGTAGAGCTTGCGCGAGAGGGGCCAGAGTCGCGAGCCGCTACCACCGGACAGGATGACGGGAATCATGGGCGTTACTCCTTCAGCGTCTGCTGATTTGTGGCCGCTGTCCCTGAGGTCGGGACGAAGCGTCCATGCTTCGAAAGATCAACCGGCCGAAAGGTCGACCGGTACAAATTGAACGTGCGGACTGATTGCCATTGGCCAGCATGACCCGGGGCAAGGACCAGACAGAGACAGAATCAAACGAAAGTGGTTCTCAGCGAATTTTCCTTTTTTCGGAAAGGCAGCGGTTTTGAGATGTCCGGCAACTTTTCGCGCCTGGAACGTCTCCGCTACGGGGCTGAAACCTTTTTATTGGAGGGAGATGACAGTCTTTCACGGATGGCAGCCATCGAATGTGACCCCCTAGCCAGTTCGATGGCCCAGCATGCGGGCAATTGTGCCATCCGTCGATTCCCATGGCTAATCCGCCGGTGTGTCGCGCAGGAACACCAGCCTGTCGGCCGCGGAGCGCTCGCTCGAGTAGCGGTAACCCTGGTCGCCGAAATCGCGCAGGTCGTCCACCTTAGAGACGCGTTGCTTGATTACGTGCCGCGCCATCAGGCCCCGTGCCTTCTTGGCGTAGAAGCTGATGATCTTGTAATCGCCATTCTTGAGGTCGCGAAACTCCACATCCACGACCCGGGCCTGCAGGCGCGCGCGGCGCACCGCGCTGAAATACTCGTTCGAGGCCAGATTCAGCAGGACCTCGTCACCCTGGGCTGCGAGATCCGCCTTGAGCCAGTCGCTGATACGGTCGCCCCAGAAGGCATAGAGGTCCTTGCCGCGCGGATTGGCGAACTTGGTGCCCATCTCCAGGCGATAGGGTTGCATGAGGTCGAGAGGACGCAGCAGGCCATAGAGTCCGGACAACATGCGCAGGTGCCGTTGGGCGAAGTCGAAGTCGCCTTCCTCGAAATCCTCGGCGGCCAGGCCGGTGTAGACGTCGCCTTTGAACGCCAGCAGCGCCTGCTTGGCATTCTCCGGCGTGAAATCCGGGGTCCAGCTGCCGAAGCGGGCGACATTGAGGGTGGCGATCTTGTCGGACACCCCCATGAGCGCGGCAATCTCAGCCGGGGCGAGCTGCCTGAGTCCCTCGATCAGTTCGCGGGAATGCTCCAGGTATTGCGGCAGGGTATGGCGGGACGTGCTCGGCGGTGTGCTGTAGTCCAGGGTCTTGGCGGGGGAAATCACCATCAGCATCGGCTTGGCTCCTCTTGGCGAGGCGCCATTCTAGAAGTCTCCGCCGCCGGGCTCCAGTGCGCCTTGCCGATGGGATCGATAGGTATTGACCACGTTCCCGGGGCGAGGTTGCCGGGTCAGATCGCAGGAAACAGGGGTGCGCGAAAAAAATCGGGTATGGCCAAAAAAAGCTTTTGTGCCTCAGGTCTTTTGCGTTATTACCGAAGTGTCCGTCGCATCTCTCGGGTCCCGTGCCCTCATGTTGGCCGGTCCGTGAACCCGTTGCTGGAGCGACGGCACCTTTCGCAGCGGAGCGTCGTCTGGCGCTCCGTCGACAGGCTTGCGAGTCAAGCGTTTCTACGAGGTGACCGAGTATGGATGATCACGGACGTTCCCGCCCCACCCAGCCCACCCTCTATGTGCTCGACACCAACGTACTGATCCACGACCCGAACGCGCTGCTCAATTTCGAGGAGCACCACGTTGCCATTCCCATGACGGTCCTGGAGGAACTCGACAAGCTCAAGACCGGCAAGCACAACGTTGCCGCCGAGTGCCGGCAGGCGATCCGCCTGATCGACAGCGTGCTCGCCGAATCCTCGCCCGAGGACGTCGAGCGGGGCGTGCCCATTCCCCGCGGCAAGGGCGAGGCCAAGGGACGACTGTCCATTCTCATGGGCCGCCGCGCCGGGCCCATGGCCTGTCTGCCCGACGACATCAACGACAATCGCATCATCAATCAGCTCGTCGAATTGCGTACCCAGCATCCCCAGGAGCGGGTCGTGCTGGTGACCAAGGACATCAACATGCGCCTCAAGGCGCGTGGCTGCGGCATCGCCGCCGAGGATTACCAGACCGACCAGTTGCTCGACGACGTCTCCCTGCTGTCCCAGGGTTATCACAATCTGCCTGGGTCCTTCTGGGACAACGTGAGCAAGGTGGAAAGCCGGCAGGAGCTGGGTCGCGTCTGGCATCGGGTACAGCTGTCGGCCGAGATGCCACCCTTCAACGTCAATGACTTCGTGCTTGACGAGCAGGGCTTCGTCGGCTGGGTCAAGGCGGTGCGCGACGGCGAGGTCATCCTGCTCGACATGCATCAGGAACCCCTGATGCACCAGGAGGCCTGGGGGTTGAAGCCGCGGGACATCTACCAGGCACTGGCGCTGTTCGCCCTGTTGGAGCCTGACATTCATCTGGTCAACCTGACCGGCGCGGCAGGCTCGGGCAAGACCATCCTGGCGCTGGCCGCGGCCATCGAGCAGACCATGGTCACCAAGAGATACCGGCGGATCATCGCCACCCGCAGCGTCCAGGGTCTGGACGAGGACATCGGCTTCCTGCCCGGGACCGAGGCCGAGAAGATGGAGCCCTGGCTGGGCGCCATCACCGACAACCTCGAAGCCCTGCACATGGATGACCACAACCCCCACGGCAGCGTGGACTACATCCTCAGCAAGGTACCGCTGCAGTTCAAGTCGCTGAACTACATCCGCGGCCGCAGTTTCCAGCAGAGTCTGATCCTCATCGACGAATGCCAGAACCTGACCCCGCACCAGATGAAGACCATCATCACCCGTGCCGGCAGCGGCTCCAAGGTGATCTGCCTGGGTAACCTGGCGCAGATCGATACGCCCTATCTCTCGGCCACCAGCTCCGGCCTCACCTACCTGTCCGAGCGCTTCAAGGGCTTCAGCCACGGGGTGCACATCACCCTGCAGGGCGTGCCCCGTTCCATCCTCGCCGAATACGCCGAGGCCCATCTGTAACGTGGCTGATCCCCGTCCGGTCACGGGCGGGGATCAAATCCCCAGCCACGGGTCTACAATGGCAGGTCCTTTCCAGGAGTCATGCCGTGCTGACCCATCTCGATTCCCAAGGCCGTGCCAACATGGTCGATGTCACCGACAAGCAGGTGACCTTCCGTGAGGCCACCGCCGAAGCCCGGGTGCGCATGCGTCCGGAAACCCTCGACCTGATCCAGAGTGGTGGCCATCCCAAGGGCGACGTCTTCGCCGTGGCGCGTATCGCCGGAATCCAGGCAGCCAAGAAGACCGCCGACCTCATCCCGCTCTGCCATCCGCTGATGCTGACCGGCGTCAAGGTCCAGCTGGTCGCTGAAGCACCTGACGGGGTGCGGATCACCGCCACCTGCAAGCTGTCCGGTCAGACCGGCGTGGAGATGGAGGCCCTGACCGCGGCCAGTGTCGCGGCCCTGACGCTTTACGACATGTGCAAGGCGGTCGATCGCGGCATGACCATCGAGGCGGTGCGGCTGCTGGAAAAGAACGGTGGCAAGAGTGGCCACTTCCGCGCCGAGGAGCAGCCGGCATGATCCGCGTGCAATTCTTCGCCCGCTATCGCGAAGTGCTGGGCCTCGCCGAGGACAGCCTGGCCTGGGAGCCTGACCTGGCCACCGTTGGCGACCTGCGTGAACACCTGGTCCAGCGCGGCGGGATCTGGGCCGAGACCCTGGGCGAGCACGGTCTGATGTGCGCGCGCAACGAAGAGCTCTGCGGGCTGGCCGAGCCGTTGCGCGAGGGTGACGAGGTCGCCTTCTTTCCGACCGTGACCGGAGGTTGAGCATGACTATCCGTGTGCAGGCCGACGCCTTCGATCCCGGACAGGAACTCAATGCCCTGCATGCCGCCAACACCGGCATCGGTGCCGTGGTGGGTTTCGTGGGTTACGTGCGGGACTTCAACGACGGCCGGGACGTCGGCGGGTTGTTTCTCGAACACTTTCCCGGCATGACCGAAAAGGCTCTGGCGCGCATCGTCGAAGAGGCGAATCAGCGCTGGCCGCTGCTCAGGGTCGATATTCTGCATCGCATCGGCCGACTGGAGCCAGGTGAGCCCATCGTCTTCGTCGGCACCGCCAGCGCTCACCGCCAGGCAGCCTTCGAGGCCTGCAACTTCGTGATGGACTACCTCAAGACCCGCGCCCCCTTCTGGAAGAAGGAAGATACGTCCGAAGGACCGCGCTGGGTGGAAGGCCGCGCCAGCGATCAGGATGCCGCGGGGCGTTGGGCGAAGGGGTGACGAAGCAGGGTGGAAAACCGCGTCAGCGTTTTCCACCTGGCACGCAACCTTTCAGGTGGATAAGGCTGCGCCGTTATCCACCCGGCAGAGGTGCCGGCTGTGCTTGAGGGACCGGCGGACAACCCTGTGGCAGTGGAGCCGGCCTCAACGCTGCCGCGGAACCGGCTTGAGCAACTCGGCTGGCGGCATCTCGCAACCGATCTTGCGACCCAGCAGGGCTTCGATGGGCGGCAGGGCGAAGGAGTCGTCCTCGCCGGCGAAGCTGATGGAGGTGCCGGTGGCGCCGGCGCGACCGGTACGGCCGATGCGGTGCACGTAGTCGTCCGGGTCTTCCGGCAGGGTGAAGTTGATCACGTGGCTGATGCCGTCGACGTGGATGCCGCGCCCGGCCACGTCGGTGGCTACCAGTACGCGGATCTTGCCGGCGCGGAAGCCTTCCAGGGTCTTGATGCGCTTGTGCTGGGGGACGTCGCCGGACATCTGGGCGGCGCTGATGCCGTCCTTGGTCAGGCGCTCTTCGATGCGCCGTACCTCGTCACGCCGGTTGGCGAACACCATCACCCGCGCCCAGTTGTTCTGGGCGACCAGGTTGTAGAGCAGGCGGTACTTGTCGCTCGAGGACACGGCATAGACATGCTGCTCGACGGTGTCGCTGGCCACGTTCTCCGGCTCGATCTCGACGATGGCCGGATCGGTGGTCCACTGCCGCGCCAGATTCATCACGTCGTCGGTGAAGGTGGCGGAGAACAGCAGGGTCTGGCGTTCGCTCTTGGGCGGGGTCTGGCGAATGATCTGGCGAACCTGGGGAATGAAGCCCATGTCCAGCATGCGGTCGGCCTCGTCCAGCACCATGACCTCGACCATGTCCAGATGCACCTCGCCGCGCTGGTTGAAGTCCAGCAGGCGGCCCGGGGTGGCGACCAGGATGTCGCAGTAGCGCGCTTCGAGCTGCTTGAGCTGCTTGTCGAAGTCCATGCCCCCGACAAAGCTCATGACGTTGAGCCCGGTGTACTTGGCCAGGTCCAGGGCGTCGTTGGCGATCTGCACCACCAGTTCGCGGGTCGGCGCGATGATCAGCGCCCGCGGCTCGCCCATGTATCTTTCCTTGGGCGGCGGGGTGGTCAGCAGCTGGGTGATCGTCGAGATCAGGAAGGCGGCGGTCTTGCCGGTGCCGGTCTGGGCACGGCCGATGGCGTCCTTGCCCTTGAGGGTGAAGCCCAGTACTTCCGCCTGGATCGGCGTGCAGTAGGGAAAGCCGAGGTCATGGATGCCGTGCATCAGCCGCGGATCCAGCTTGAAGTCATGGAAGCGTGTCTTGCCTTCCTGCGGCTCGACCGCGAAGTCTTCCAGTTTCCAGGTGTCGACCGGCTTGGGTTTGCGCGGGCTACGCTCGCGGCGCGGCTTGGCGGATTTCTCCGCCTGGGCACGAGGTTCCTGTGTTTCGGCCGGGGCCCGAGGCTCCTGGCTGCGGGCTTCGCCGGGAGTGCGCGGCTTGCGTGGCGCACGCTCGGCCTGAGGCTCGGGCACGCTGGATGCAGGGGAGGAGGGGGCTTCAGGAGCGGCGCTGGGGGTAGCTTGGGGCGCAGGGGAGGGAGTCGGCTGCGCGACCTCCTGATCCTTGCCCAGAAATTTTTTGAGTGCCTTGAGCACGGAGGGTCTCGATCATCGAAAGCGGAATGAGACCGCAGTGTAAAGCAACCTACGTGCCCGGCAACAACTACCTGCCGAACGCAGGCGCAATCCGGTCAGCCACTGATCCGATTGCGCCCGGCATCCTTGGCCTGGTAGAGCGACTTGTCCGCACGTCCGACCAGTTCATCCAGGGAGTCGGCCTTGCGCATCTGCGCCAGGCCGATGGAGACGGTAACCCCCGGCAGCCTGCCGCAGGGCGAATAGAAGTCCTTGATCTCCGCCAGGCTCTGGCGCAGGCGCTCGGCGATGGCGATCGCTTCGTCGCGATCGATTTCCGGCAGCAGGATGACGAACTCTTCACCACCATAGCGCGCCATGCTGTCCTTAGGCCGCAGCTGGTCGCGCAGGGTGTTGGCGACCAGGCACAGGGCATAGTCGCCCGCCAGGTGGCCATAGGTATCGTTGTAGCGCTTGAAGTGATCGACATCCAGCATCAGCAGGCTCAGCGGCTGCCGGTTGAAGGCACAACGGGTGCTTTCGCGCTCGAACAGCTGCTCGAGGCGCCGACGGTTGAAGAGACCGGTCAGGGTATCGACGTTGGCATTGCGCTCGGTGTCGACAATGAGCTGATTGCCGCGGCGCATCCGTTCGCAGAGGATGCCGAGCAGGTTGTGCATGGCCTTGGAGGAGCGTTCGATCAGCTCCAGCACCAGATCGCGATGCAGGCAGAGCACCAGGGTATCGGCTTCGGCGATGACGTGGGCGCTGGGCCGCTCGCTGTCCATGAAGCTGATTTCGCCCGAGCACTCACCCGGACCCAGCAGATAGATGGGCGGATTTTCCGGCGAACCCAGGTGGACCCGCAGACGACCTTCCAGCACGAGGTACATGTACTGGTTGATCACGGCGGGCGAGAGCAGGCACTCACCGGCGACCAGGCTGCGGGTGGCCGAGCGGGCGATCAGGGCTTCAAGCAGATGGGTCTCCACGCCCTTGAACAGGCGCAGGTCCTTCAGGGAAGCGACCGGGACTTCGGCCAGCCAGGCCGACAAGGGGGCGGCCATCAAAGGATCACCCCGGGGGCTGAAAGGAAAACTCGGGCCATAGCTGCTCCATGCACATCACGACCTTCAGGCACCCCTACTGGACCGGATGGGTACCCCAAAGTTCGTTCGCTTTGCCCTTTCCAGGCCTCCATTCGCCCCCAGATTCCGCAAATTGTCGACCGGTTTCCAAAAACGAAGCGGTCCGCTGATTCGCGCTTTATTTTCCGCCGAGGCGTGCCAGCAGCCAGTCCTGGATATCCTGGATTTCCGCCGGAATCACCTCGTGGCGCATGGGGTAACTGTGCCAGAGCGCTTCCACGCCCGCGGCCACCAGCGCCTCGTAGGCCGCACGCCCGAGGGCCAGGGGAACCACATCGTCCTGGTCGCCATGCAGGCACAGCGCCGGGGTCGCGCCACCGTGATTGACCTGGGCGTCTTCGAAGCTGGGCGCGTAGGTCGACAGCGCCATGACCCCACCCAGGGTGGGGCAGGAGGTGTTGTAGGCGGTATGCAATACCACGGCACCACCCTGGGAGAAACCGGCCAGCACGATGCGTTCGGCGGGAATGCCCTGGGCCTGCTGGGCCTCGATCAGGGCCCGTACCGTGGCGGCCGATTCTTCCAGTTGGGGGCGGTCGATGGCCCGGGCCGGATTCATGGCGAGGATGTCGTACCAGGACGGCATGGCCCAGCCGCCATTGATGGTGACCGCCTGGGTCGGTGCCTGGGGCAGGACGAAACGGGTGGAATTCAGGGTGCGCTGCAACAATTCGGCAACGGGTTCGAAGTCATGCTGGGTAGCCCCCAGGCCATGCAACCAAATGACGCAGCTATCGGCGGTTCCGCTGGGCGATTCCAGCACAAGAGGCGAATTTTTCAAGGCTTTGCTCCAGTTTGGTGCCACTAAAAATGGGTGTGGTAACAGATGGTGCACAAAATGCGTGTCGCATTTTCGTAATTTAGTTGCTCGGCTTTTTGCTCGAAGTCTCGCGATTGCCGGGTTTGAGCGAAGTGAGCTTCTGTCGCATTCACTGGTCCGCAAATTGCCTCATTTAGGGTGCGGCCAGGTAGTGCACTAACAGGTAACACTGACTCACTGCTTCGTCATGCCTTCCAGTGCGTCTCCTTCTTCCCTTGATGAAGGACGCCCAGGGATCGGGTGGGCGGGTTCCACGGCAATCAGGCGAGAGACATCGTGCTGCCGTGCGACTGGAACGTAATTCATAAACAAAGTGGAGCTTATCGATGAAGATGGTGAAGTCTACCCTGGCAATTCTGACCACCGCTGCTGCTCTTGGCCTGTCCGGCATGGCTCACGCAGGCGCTACCCTGGATGCGGTGAAGAACAAAGGTTTCGTGCAATGCGGCGTCAGCGATGGCCTGCCGGGCTTCTCCTACACCGATTCCAAGGGTGACTACAAGGGCATCGACGTCGATGTCTGCCGCGCCGTGGCCGCTGCGGTCTTCGGTGACTCCACCAAGGTTCGCTTCACCCCCCTGACCGCCAAGGAGCGCTTCACCGCGCTGCAATCCGGCGAGATCGACGTGCTGTCGCGCAACACCACCTGGACCAGCTCCCGCGATGGCGGCATGGGCCTGATCTTCGCCGGCGTCACCTACTACGACGGCCAGGGCTTCCTGGTGAACAAGAAGCTGGGCGTGAAGAGCGCCAAGGAACTGGACGGCGCCACCGTGTGCATCCAGGCCGGTACCACCACCGAACTCAACCTGGCCGACTACTTCCGGTCCAATGGCATGAAGTTCACCCCCATCACCTACAGCACCTCGGACGAGAGCGCCAAGTCCATGGAGGCCGGTCGTTGCGACGTGCTGACCTCCGACCAGTCCCAGCTGTACGCCCAGCGCAACAAGCTGGCCAGCCCGGACGACTACGTCGTGCTGCCCGAGGTGATCTCCAAGGAGCCCCTGGCGCCGGCCGTCCGTCGTGGCGACGAAGACTGGCTGACCGTGGTCAAGTGGTCGCTGTTCGCCATGGTCAATGCCGAGGAACTGGGTCTGACCTCCGCCAACGTGGAAGCCCAGGCCAAGGATTCCAAGAATCCTGACGTGCGTCGTCTGCTGGGTGCCGATGGTGAATTCGGCAAGGATCTGAAGCTGCCGAAAGACTGGGCGGTGAAGATCGTCAAGCAGGTCGGCAACTACGGCGAAGTCTTCGAGCGCAACGTCGGCATGGGCAGCGATCTGAAGATCAAGCGTGGCCTCAACGCCCTGTGGAATGCAGGCGGTCTGCAGTACGCCCCGCCGGTCCGTTGATCTCGGCGTCTTAGTCGCCGACCACCTTCCGGATGTGCAGATTCTCGCCCTGCAGCGCTCCCCGCGCTGTGGGGCGAGAATTTAATGAGGCTTCTAGTAGATGCAAAACGTTAGCAAACCGTCCTCGCCGGTCCGTGGGTCTCTGCTCACCGATCCGCAGGCACGCTCCTGGCTGTTCCAGATCGTGGCCGTGGTCGCCGTGGTGGCCTTCGGCTGGTTCCTGTTCAGCAACACCCAGGCCAATCTCGCCAACCGGGGTATCACTTCCGGCTTCGGCTTCCTGAACAACACCGCCGGCTTCGGCATTCCCCAGCACCTGATTCCCTACAGCGAAGGCGACACCTACGGGCGGGTCTTCCTGGTCGGGCTGCTCAACACCCTGCTGGTGTCGGTGATCGGCATCATCCTGGCGACCATCATCGGCTTCAGCGTGGGTGTGGCACGCCTGTCGAACAACTGGCTGCTGCGCAAGGTCGCCACGGTCTACATCGAGACCTTCCGCAACATTCCGCCGCTGCTGCTGATCTTCTTCTTCTATTTCGCCGTGCTCGCGCCCCTGCCGGGCCCGCGTCAGAGCCTGAGCCTGGGTGGCGCGCTGTTCGTCAACAACCGCGGCCTCTACATGCCGGCGCCGATCGCCGATGCCGGCTTCGTGCCTGGTCTGATCGCGCTGCTGATCGCCATCGTCGCCAGCGTGGTGGTGGTGCGCTGGGCGCGCAAGCGCAGGCACGCCACCGGTCAGCGCTTCCCGGTGCTCTGGGCGGTATTGGCACTGCTGATCGGCATCCCGCTGCTGGCGACCCTGGTCTTCGGCAAGCCGTTGCACTGGGAGGTGCCGGAACTGCAGGGCTTCAACCTGCGCGGCGGCTGGGTGATCATCCCCGAACTGGTGTCCCTGGCTCTGGCCCTGTCGGTCTACACCGCGGCCTTCATCGGCGAGACGGTGCGGGGCGGCATCCAGGCGGTCAGCCATGGCCAGACCGAGGCGGCCAGCTCCCTGGGTCTGCGTCCGGGTCTGACCCTGCGGCTGGTGATCATCCCCCAGGCCCTGCGGGTCATCATTCCCCCGCTGACCAACCAGTATCTGAACCTGATGAAGAACTCCTCGCTGGGCGCCGCGGTGGGCTATCCGGAGATGGTGGCGCTGTTCGCCGGCACCGTTCTGAACCAGACCGGTCAGGCCATCGAGACCATGGCCATCACCATGAGCGTGTACCTGGCCATCAGCATCAGCATCAGCATCCTGATGAACTGGTACAACAAGCGCATCGCGCTGATCGAGCGTTAAGGAGCGCGTATGAGTAATCAGACCCATACCTTCAAACCGGACCTACCGCCACCGTCCTCCAGCGTCGGTGCCCTGGCCTGGATCCGTGGCAACCTGTTTTCCAGTGTCGGCAATACCATCCTGACGCTGTTCGGTCTCTACCTCGTCTGGCTGATCGTGCCGCCGGTGGTGAACTGGGCCTTCATCAACGCCACCTGGAGCGGCAGCACCCGTGCCGACTGCGTACCGGGCGGCGCCTGCTGGGTGTTCATCAAGGAGCGCTTCGGCCAGTTCATGTACGGCTTCTACCCCGGTGATCAGCGCTGGCGCGTGGATCTGACGGTGGTGATCGCCGTGGTCGGCGCCATTCCGCTGTTCCTCGACAGCTTCAAGCACAAGGCCCGTTACGGCCTGGCGCTGCTGGTGATCTATCCGCTGGTGGCCTTCTGGCTGCTGTATGGCGGCTTCGGTCTGCGCGTGGTGCCCAGCAGCGAGTGGGGCGGCCTGATGCTGACCGTGGTGATCGCCGCGGTGGGGATCGTCGGCGCCTTGCCGCTGGGTATCCTGCTGGCCCTGGGGCGGCGTTCCAAGCTGCCGGCGATCAAGGTCATCTGCGTGACCATGATCGAGTTCTGGCGTGGCATCCCGCTGATCACGGTGCTGTTCCTGTCCTCGGTGATGCTGCCATTGTTCCTGCCCGACGGCATGAACCTGGACAAGCTGCTGCGCGCCATCGTCATGGTGATCGTCTTCGAGGCAGCCTATATCGCCGAGGTGGTGAGGGGTGGCATGCAGGCCATTCCCAAGGGACAGTACGAAGCCGCCGCCGCCATGGGCCTGGGCTACTGGCGGACCACCGGCCTGGTGATCCTGCCGCAGGCGCTGAAGCTGGTGATCCCGGGCATCGTCAACACCTTCATCGCGCTGTTCAAGGATTCGAGCCTGGTGGTCATCATCGGCCTGTTCGACCTGCTCAACAGCATCAAGCGCGCTACCTCCGACCCGGCCTGGCCTGGTCTGTCCACCGAAGGCTATGTGTTCGCCGCCCTGGTCTTCTGGATTTTCTGTTTCGCCATGTCCAGCTACTCCGCCCGTCTGGAGCGCAAGCTGAACACCGGCCACAAGCGTTAGGAGTCAACAGATGAATGTAAGCAACAAGCAGCCGGCCGACAGCAGCAAGGTCATGATCCAGCTCAAGGACGTGAACAAGTGGTACGGCCAGTTCCACGTGCTCAAGGACATCAACCTGACCGTCACCCAGGGCGAGCGCATCGTGCTGTGCGGACCGTCCGGCTCGGGCAAGTCCACCACCATCCGCTGCATCAATCGCCTGGAAGAGCACCAGAAGGGCCAGATCATCGTCGACGGTACCGAGCTGACCAACGATCTCAAGCAGATCGAGACCATTCGCAGCGAAGTCGGCATGGTGTTCCAGCACTTCAACCTCTTCCCGCACCTGACCGTGCTGCAGAACTGCACCCTGGCGCCCATGTGGGTGCGCAAGCTGCCGAAGAAGCAGGCCGAAGAGATCGCCATGCACTACCTGCAGCGGGTGCGCATTCCCGAGCAGGCCAACAAGTTTCCGGGCCAGCTGTCCGGTGGCCAGCAGCAGCGCGTGGCCATCGCCCGGGCGCTGTGCATGCAGCCGCGCATCATGCTGTTCGATGAGCCGACCTCGGCGCTCGATCCGGAGATGGTGAAGGAGGTGCTGGACACCATGATCGGCCTGGCCCAGGACGGCATGACCATGCTCTGCGTGACCCACGAGATGGGCTTCGCCCGCACCGTGGCCAACCGGGTGATCTTCATGGACAAGGGCGAAATCGTCGAACAGGCCGCGCCGGACCAGTTCTTCGACAACCCGCAGAACGAGCGCACGCGGCTGTTCCTCGGGCAGATCCTGCACTAGGAAGCGGCCGGGGCGGACCTGCTCCGCCCCGGTCGTCCTGCGAACCCACTCACCGGCGTTCGGCGGGAAGGCGGGCAA
>NZ_JASCON010000044.1:0-43918 GCF_029959585.1 Pseudomonas sp. PS02302 | reverse complement strand
AGCCTATCGCGGCCATGGGCCGCTCCTACGGGTAAGCTCTACCTGTAGGAGCGGCCCATGGCCGCGATTGATCGAAAAGCACAAAGCGTTTTCGACCAGGACCCAGAGTGGATGAAGCTGTGCCGTCATCCACTCTTGGCAATCGGCGCTACCGCGCCGACTTGGCCACCATGCCGGTGTGTCTCAGGGTCATCGCCAGGAAGACGATGGCCAGGACACAGGAGCCGATCAGCAGCATGAAGCCGCCATCCCAGCCGAAGTGGTCCACGGTGTAGCCGACCAGGGCGTTGGCCGCGACCGAGCCACCCAGGTAGCCGAACAGCCCGGTGAAGCCCGCGGCGGTGCCGGCGGCCTTCTTGGGTACCAGTTCCAGCGCCTGCAGGCCGATCAGCATCACCGGTCCGTAGATCAGGAAGCCGATGGATACCAGGGCCGCCAGATCGATGCCGGGATTGCCTTCCGGGTTGAGCCAGTAGACCAGGGTGGCGACCAGCACGCCGAGCATGAACACCACGCCGGTGGCACCGCGGTTGCCGCGGAACAGCTTGTCCGAGAGCCAGCCGCAGAGCAGGGTGCCGGGGATGCCGGCCCATTCGTAGAAGAAGTAGGCCCAGGAGGTCTTGTCCACCGAGAAGTGCTTGGCTTCCTTGAGGTAGGTGGGGGCCCAGTCCAGCACGCCATAGCGCAGCAGGTAGACGAAGACGTTGGCCAGGGCGATGTACCAGAGCAGGCGATTCTTCAGCACGTACTCGACGAAGATCTCCTTGGTGGAGAATTCGCGTTCGTGACCTTCGCTGTAGCCCTCGGGGAAGTCCTGTTTCCAGTGTTCCACCGATGGCAGGCCGCAGGACTGCGGGGTGTCGCGCATGGCGATGAAGGCGAAGACCGCCACTGCCAGGGCCACCACGGCCGGGACATAGAAGGCGGCGTGCCAGTCGTTGAACCAGGCCAGGCCAAGCAGGAACAGCGGGCCGATCAGGCCGCCGCCGACGTTGTGGGCGACGTTCCATACCGAGACCACCCCGCCACGCTCCTTCTGCGACCACCAGTGCACCATGGTGCGACCGCTGGGCGGCCAGCCCATGCCCTGGAACCAGCCGTTGAGGAACAGCAGGACGAACATGATGCTGACACTGGAGGTGGCCCAGGGCGCGAATCCGAACAGCAGCATTACCAGCGCCGACATCACCAGCCCGAAGGGCAGGAAGTAGCGCGGATTGGAGCGGTCCGAGACCAGCCCCATGAGGAACTTGGACAGGCCGTAGGCGATGGCTACCGCGGACAGCGCCACCCCCAGTTCACCCCGGCTGTAGCCTTGCTCCACCAGGTAGGGCATAGCCAGCGAGAAGTTCTTGCGCAGCAGGTAGTAGCCGGCATAGCCGATAAAGATCCCGGCGAAGATCTGCCAGCGGAGACGGCGGTAGACGGGATCGATGCGATCGGCGGGCAGCGGCGTGCGATGGGCCGCAGGGGCGAAGATTCCAAGCATGGGAGCCTCGGTATTGTTATAGGTATTAATCGAAAGCGAACATTCCAGGTTCGTTTTCGAATATTACAATGATATTACAGCCTGCACAGGCTTTTCCGCCCTGTGGCAGCGAGCGCCAGGATTCCCCCTTGATCTACGGGGGTTGCGCGCCTAGGGTGGCGCGTCTTTGCTGCCGTTTTAACGAGTCGTCATGCCTGCCTGGAAAGTCCTGTCCTCCCGCGCCCTGAACCTGGCCACCGCCCTGTTCGAACGCTATCCGCGGCTGATCGCCCTGGCCGGCTTCATTTCGGGGATCTGCAGTTTCCTGCTGGTGGACCGGCAGAAGGGCTTCGCCCCGGTAATGGCCGTGGTCATGCTGGCGAGCTGGGTCTGGCTGATGCTGGAAAATGTGCTGCGGGGCTGGATCAGTCGCCGCTTCGGCTGGGAGTTGCCGCCGCCGCTGCTGCGCTACGCCACCCAGCTGATCCACCAGGAAAGCCTGTTCTTCTGCCTGCCGTTCTTTGCCATCACCACCGCCTGGAACAGCGGCCAGGCGCTGTTCACCGGGCTGATCGGCGCGGCCGCGCTGGTGTCCATCATCGATCCGCTCTACTACAAGGCCCTGGCGCCGCGGCGCTGGGTGTTCCTCAGCTACCACACCCTGACCCTGTTCGCGGTGCTGCTCACCGCCCTGCCGATCATCCTGCACCTGACCACCACCCAGAGCTACGAACTGGCCCTGGGCGTCGCCGTGCTGCTGTCCTTTCCCAGTCTGGCGGTGGCCTTCCGGGTACGCCTGGGCTGGCGCTGGCTGGGACTGCTGGGGCTGTGCCTGGCCATCGGCGCCTTCGGCTGGCTGGGTCGCGCCTGGGTGCCGCCGGCCACCCTGTGGCTGACCGACATGGGCATGAGCACCAACTTCGACAGCCTCAAGCGCCAGCCGGGCGATGCGGTGAGGAGCCTGAGCAGTGCCCAGCTGCGTGCCCAGGGACTCTATGCCTTCACCGCCATCAATGCGCCGCGCGGCCTGAACGAGCGCATCTACCATGTCTGGCGGCATGCCGGTCAGGAGGTGGATCGGATTCCGCTGGATATCAGCGGCGGTCGCGAGGCCGGTTATCGCGCCTGGACCCACAAGCAGAACTTTCCCGGCGACGTGACCGGCCGTTGGCAGGTGCAAGTGGTGACGGACGTCGGCCAGGTGATCGGAACCCTCAGGTTCGAGGTGACCCCTTGAATCCCGCTGGCTATGCTGCAGCCATTCACCTCCAGAGGATTCGCCGTGAAAGCCGTCGCTGCCGTTTTGCTGTCCTTCTGCCTGGCCTTCAATGTCTGGGCGAACGAAGAGAAGAAGGAAGGGGAGGCCCCCAAGACCGAGTTCTACAACCTGACCCCGGCGCTGGTCGGCAACTATGGCAGCGGTCCCAAGCTCAAGTACTACAAGGCCGACATCGCCCTGATGATGACCGGCAAGGAAGCCAAGGATAGGGTGGAGTTCCACGAGCCGCTGATCCGCAATCAGCTGGTGATGCTCTTCGCCCAGCAGACCGATGAGACCCTGGCGGGCGTCGACGCCCGCGAGAAACTGCGCCAGGAGGCGCTCAAGCAGGTGCAGAGCATCCTTACCCAGGAGGAGGGCAAGCCCTTGGTGGAGGACCTGCTGTTCAACAACCTGATCATCCAGCCCTGAGGTCGACGGTCAGCCGCGCGCCGCGGCAACGATCGCCGTCCACTCCGCCGGGCTGACCGGCATCACCGACAGGCGGTTGCCCTTGCGCAGCAGGGCGAAGTCGGCGAGTGCCGGCAACTGGCGCAGGCGCGGCAGCGTCAGCACCCGCGGAAAGGCCTCGACGAAGGCGACCTGGCGCGCCGTCCAGGGGTTGTCCTCGGCGCTGGCCTTGGGCGCATGGTAGGGGCTTTCAGGGTCCAGGGCGGTAGGGTCCGCGAAGGCCGCGCCGACGATGCGGCCGATGCCGGCGATGCCCGGTTCGGCGCAACTCGAATGATGAAAGAAGAACAGTTCGTCGGATGCCATGGCGCGCAGGAAGTTACGCGCCTGGTAATTGCGCACCCCGTCCCAGCGCGCCTGGCCCAGGCGTTCCAGGTCGGTTAGCGAGAACTCATCGGGCTCGGATTTCAACAGCCAGCAGGCCACGGTTCGTCTCCTGACGAATGGAGGCTCGGGAGCTTCCAGGAAAGGGTCTGGTCGATTGCAAGGGGCGACCGCTTGTCGCAGAATGCCGCCCATTCCGGATGTAGTCTGATCGTACGCGCTGAGCATAACAGGGCGACGTCCTGTCCTGCCCAAAGGTGCCAGCAAGGGGGTGGCCCAGCTCGATGAAACGCAAACCTGATCTGTTGTGGGTGCTGGTCCTGATCTTCACCCTGGGCGTGGTCACCACCGGGTACACCCAGAGTTTCTGGGAGCAGCGCCAGAGCGAGCAGCAGTACGCCCGCTATACCAGCGACGCTCAGCCGACGCGGGACGTCTCTCCCATTCGCTGAGCGTACCAGTCGCCATCGCTCACCACGGCCGCCATGGGCACGTCCCAGGCCGCCAGTGCCAGTCGCTCCACCTTCTGACATTCATGGGCGCAGCCGATCAGCTGCGGACGGTGCCACTGCCGCCGGCGCGCCAGGTAGGCCAGGTTGCGGTCATAGAAGCCCTTGCCCATGCCCAGGCGTCCGCCCTGGGGATCAAAGCCCACCAGTGGCATCAGGATCAGATCCAGGGCCCAGGTCGGCCGACCCAGGCGCCGATCCGGGCGCGGCTCGGCGATGCCGAAGCGATTGCGCACCCAGGATTCGCCGCGACCGACCCGCTGAAAGATCATCGCCGTTCGCGGCCAGCGCGAAAGCACGGGCAGATAGGTGGCCTTGCCGCGACGCTGGGCTGCTTCGAGCAGCGGGCGCGGATCGATCTCGCCATCGCTGGGGAGATAGAAGGCGATATGCCGGGCACGGCGAAACAGCGGATGCTGGGCGAGTTGCCGATAGAGCTGGCGAGCGGCCTGGCGTTGCTGGACGGGGGTAAGGGCGCGACGTCGCTGGCGGAGGAGCTTGCGCAGCGCGGGCCTGCTGAGATCGGGAGAAGGCGGGGTGGTCATGGAAAAAATAAGCTCTCCGGAATGCCGCTGCCGGTGTAGCCCTTGAACCCTTGGTTCAAGGTGGGAGAAGTCGTAGACCTTTAGGCTTTCCGCCGTAGCGGACATGCACACCAGTCTTACGAGCAACCCCCGGGGTGTTGCTTATCGGCTCGGGGACATGACCGACTGGCGCACACACCAGAGAGTGACCTCCAGTATACGCCCCTGAGCCGGGATGCAAACCCCCCACCCATTCCGGTCGGCGGTCAGGCGGTGGTGTCGTGTTCGGTGATCAGCGCCCGGTCGACGCGATCCAGCAGATCACGGACCCGTTCGCGGGTGCTGCTGACTTCCAGGCTGACGTCGTCCTGGCGGTGCAGCAATTCGTGGGTGATGTTGAGGGCGGCCATCACCGCTACGCGGTCGGCGCCAATGACCTTGCCGCTGGCGCGGATCTCGCGCATCTTGCCGTCCAGGTAGCGAGCGGTGCTCTCCAGGTTGGCGCGCTCGTCAGCCGGGCAGCTGATGCGATATTCCTTTTCCATTATCTGGACGGTCACGGTCTCGATGCTCATGAGTCCTGCTCCAAAGCTTTCAGGCGTAAAATCATCGCTTCGACCTTCGATCTGGCCAATTCGTTCTTTTCGATCAACTCGGCGCGCTCCTGGCGCCAGTTGCGCTCGCCCTGGCGCAGTTGTCGATTCTGCCGCTGCAGCTCCTCGAGGCGCAGGAGCAGGCGCTCCACACGGTCACCGAGGGCTTCCAGATCGGCGTCGAGGGGCGTGTCGCGAGACTCGCGCATGAGGGCTACAGCTCCAGAAGGGTGCAACGAGATTGGCCGCCGGCGGGGTCAGCGCGTAGGATAAGGCTTCATTCTAGCCAGCGCCTCACCTCGACGCCATGTCCAGCTCAGCATCCGCCTACGCCGCCTTCGCCACCCTGCTCGCCGAGGCCGCTTTGCCGGTCTCGCCCGCCGAACTCCAAGGTCACCTGCTCGGGCGGGTCTGTGGGGCCGCGGGTTTCGACGAGAACGACTGGCTGGCCGCGGCCAGCGAGCTGCTCGGTGGCGCGCCGGGCGAGCGTCTGCAGGCGGCGCTGTCGGGGCTGCTGGGCATGGTGCAGCAGGAATTCGCCGGCCAGCAGGTGGCCCTGGTGCTGATGCTGCCACCGGACGACTTCCCCCTGGCCGAGCGTACCGCCGCCCTGGGCCAGTGGTGCCAGGGCTTCCTGGCCGGTTTCGGGCTTTCCGGGCGCACCGGCGAGGTCTCGGGCGAGGCCCGCGAGGTGCTCGAGGACCTGGCGGCCATCGCGCAGATCCAGGAGCCCGCCGAAGAAGGCGAAGAGGGCGAGAACGACTTCATGGAAGTCACCGAATACCTGCGCGTCGCTCCGCTGCTGCTGTACGGCGAATACGGGCGCGGCCCCATTCCCGAACCTGCGCCCGTGGTGCACTGAGCGGCCATGCCGCGGATCCACAAGGCCGAATTCGCCCGTCGCCGCCGCGCGCTGATGGCGGAGATCGGCCACGGCGGCATCGCCCTGCTGCCCGCCGCGCCGGTGTGCCTGCGTAATCGCGACATCGAGCAGCCCTATCGGCAGGACAGCGATTTCCAGTACCTCACCGGCTTTCCCGAACCCGAGGCCCTGGCCGTGCTGATTCCCGGGCGTGCCCATGGCGAGTATCTGCTGTTCTGCCGCGAGCGGGACGCGGAGCTGGAGCGCTGGGAGGGCCGGCGCGCCGGTCAGGAGGGGGCACTGGCGGACTATGGCGCGGACGATGCCTTTCCCATCGGCGATCTGGACGACATCCTGCCCGGACTGCTGGAAGGGCGCGAGCGGGTCTACTACGCCATGGGCGCCCATCCGGAATTCGAGCGGCAACTGCTCAACTGGATCGAGCTGATCCGCGCCAAGGCCGATCAGGGCGCCTCGCCGCCGCGGGAGCTGCTGGCGCTGGATACCCTGTTGCATGACAGCCGGCTGTACAAGTCGGCCGCCGAGGTGCGCCTGCTCAAGGCCGCCGCCGAGCTGACCTGCGCCGCCCACCTGCGTGCCATCCAGGCCTGCCGGCCGGGGCTGCGCGAGTACCACCTAGAGGCCGAGCTGGACTACTGTTTCCGCCAGGGTGGCGCGCGGCTGGCAGCCTATGGCTCCATCGTCGCCGCCGGGGCCAATGCCTGCGTCATGCACTACCAGGCCAACGACGCGCCCCTGCGCGACGGTGATCTGGTACTGATCGATGCCGGGTGCGAGCTGGAGTGCTATGCCAGCGACGTGACCCGTACCTTTCCGGTCAATGGCCGTTTCTCGCCGGAGCAGCGGCAGCTCTACGACATCGTGCTGGCCGCCAACCAGGCCGCCATCGCCTGCGTGGCGCCCGGACGGCACTGGAACGAACCCCACGAAGCCACGGTCAGGGTCATCACCGAGGGGCTGCTGGCCCTGGGTCTGCTCCAGGGCGAACTGGACGACCTGATCGAGGCGGGCGCCTGTCGCCCGTTCTACATGCACCGCGCCGGTCACTGGCTGGGGCTGGATGTTCATGACGTCGGTGAATACCGCATCGGCGATCAGTGGCGGATGCTGGAGCCGGGCATGGTGCTGACCGTGGAGCCCGGACTGTACATCCCGGCGGAGGCCGAGGTGCCGCGCAAATGGCGCGGCCTGGGTATCCGCATCGAGGACGAGGTTCTGGTGACACGCGCTGGTTGCGAGGTGCTGACCGCCGGCCTGCCCAAGGCGGCCGCGGAGATCGAAGGCTTGATGGCGGTCGCGCGCGACTGCCGGGAGAACGCTCATGCAACGTCCTGATATCGCCATCATCGGCGGCGGCCTGGTGGGCGCCAGCCTGGCCCTGGCCCTGCAGGCCGGCGCCAAGGCGCGCGGCTGGCGCATCCTGCTGGTGGAGCCCTTCGCCCCTGGCGACACCTATCAGCCCAGCTACGATGCCCGCTCCTCGGCGCTGTCCTATGGCTCGCGGCTGATCTACCAGCGCCTTGGCGTCTGGGACGCCCTGGCCGAACATGCCGAGGCGATCCGCGAGATCCAGGTTTCCGACCAGGGCCGCTTCGGCGTGACTCAACTGCTTGCCCGCGAGGAGAATCTGCCGGCGCTGGGCTATGTGGTGGAGAACGCCTGGATCGGCCAGGTGCTCTGGCAGGCGCTGGATCGCGAGGTGGTCGACTGGCGCTGCCCGGCCGAGGTGCGCAGCCTCACGGCCGTCGCCGAGGGCTATCGCCTGGAGCTGGATGATGGCGACATCCTCGAGTGCGGCCTGGCGGTGCTGGCCGACGGCGGGCGCTCGGCGCTGCGCGAATCCCTCGGTATCGAGGTGCGGCGTACCCTCTACGAGCAGACCGCGCTGATCGCCAACGTCTCGACCAATCTGGGTCATGGCGGCCGCGCCTTCGAGCGCTTCACGCCCCATGGTCCCCTGGCGCTGCTGCCCCTGCCGGGCCAGCGCAGTGCCCTGGTCTGGACCCAGCCAGACAGCGAGGCGCTGCGCCTGCAGCAGGCGCCCGATGCCGTCTTTCTCGCCGAATTGCAGCAGGCGGTGGGCTATCGCCTGGGCAGCTTCACCCAGGTCGGCACCCGCCATGCCTATCCCCTGACCCTGCTGGAGGCCAACGAACAGGTCCGTCCGCATCTGGTGGTCCTGGGCAATGCCGCCCACAGCCTGCACCCCATCGCCGGCCAGGGCTTCAACCTGTCCCTGCGCGACGTCGACAGCCTGGCCGAGTGCCTGCTGGAGAGCGCCGCGGCGCCCGGTGACTTCGCTACCCTGCAGGACTACCTGCAGCGCCAGCGCCTGGACCAGCAGCTGACCATCGGCTTTTCCGATCGCATCACCCGGCTGTTCTCCAACAGTCGGCCCTGGCTCAGTGCCGGACGCAACCTGGGCCTGGTCGGCCTGGAGCTGTGCCCGCCGGCCAAGAGTGCCTTCGCCCGCCAGGCCATGGGCCTGGGTACCCGTCCCTGACCTGCGAGGAGAAACGAGCATGCTGACCCATGCGGATCTGGTGATCGTCGGTGCCGGCATGGTCGGCAGCGCCCTGGCCCTGGCCCTGGCCGACAGCGGCCTGTCGGTGGTGCTGCTCGACCGCGGCCCGCTCACCCCTGGCGCGGTCGAAAGCGACCTGCCCTTCGAACCCAGGGTCAGCGCCCTGTCGCTGGCCAGTCAACGCATCCTGCAACGCCTCGGCGCCTGGGATGGCATCCTCGCGCGCCGCGTCAGTCCCTACCAGGCCATGCACGTCTGGGACGGCTCCGGCACCGGCGCCGTGCATTTCGATGCCGCCAGCGTGCATGCCGAGGTGCTCGGCCACATCGTCGAGAATCGCGTGGTGCAGGACGCCCTGCTCGAACGCCTGGCCGAGGCCAACGTCCTGCTCCTGCCCGAGGCGCGCCTGGAATTGCTGCGCCGCTCCGGCGACCAGTGGCTGGTGCAACTGGCTGGCGACCGTCAGATCCGCGCCCCGCTGGTGGTGGCGGCCGATGGCGCCACCTCCGCGGTGCGCCGGCTGGCCGGTCTGGAAACCCGCGAGTGGGACTATCTGCACCATGCCATCGTCACCAGCGTGCGCTGCGCCGAATCGCACCAGCGCACCGCCTGGCAGAGATTCACCGACGACGGCCCGCTGGCCTTCCTGCCGCTGGACCGCGGTGGCGATACCCATTGGTGCTCCATCGTCTGGTCCTGCACGCCCAAGCAGGGCGAGCGGCTGATGGCCCTGGACGACGCGGCCTTCTGCCAGGCCCTGGGCGAGGCCTTCGAGCAGCGTCTGGGCAAGGTGGAATGCAGCGACACGCGGCTGTGCATCCCGCTGCGCCAGCGCCATGCCAAGCGCTATGTGGAACCTGGCCTGGCGCTGATCGGCGATGCCGCCCACGTCATCCACCCGCTGGCCGGGCAGGGCGTCAACCTGGGCTTTCTCGATGCCGCGGTACTGGCCGAGGAGCTGCGCCATGCCCAGGCGCGCGGTGAATCCATCGCCGAACAGCGGGTGCTGGAACGCTACGAGCGCCGCCGCATGCCGCACAACCTGGCGATGATGGCGGCGATGGAAGGCTTCCAGCGCCTGTTCCAGGACGACCGCCTGCCGCTGCGCTGGCTGCGCAACGCCGCGCTCAAGCAGGTCGATCGCCACTTCGAAGCCAAGGCGCTGTTCGTCCGCCGCGCCCTGGGCCTGTCCGGCGATGTGCCGGAACTGGCCAAGGTCGTGGCCTAGCGGCTCAGGCGTCGCCCAAGGATCCGGCCAGCTCCAGCACCTGTTGCCGCCAGGCGGCCTCGCGAGGCAGGGCGAGGAAGTGCGGGTTGAGGAAGGACTCGCGCATCTCGTAGGTGAGGGGCTGGCCGTCCAGGGTCACGACCTCGCCGCCGGCGCCTTCCAGCACGCCCTGGGCGGCGGCGGTATCCCACTGGGAAGTGGGGGCGAGTCGGGGATAGAAGTCGGCCAGGCCTTCGGCCAGCAGGCAGAACTTGAGTGAGCTGCCCACGCTTACCAGTTTGGGTTCGCCGAAGGTATTGCCCAACCCGTCCACCAGACGCTGCTGCGCCGGACTGCCGTGGCGGCGGCTGGCGACCACGGTGAAGGCGTCTTCCGGCTGGACGCGCACGCCGATCTCGATGCCGTCTTCGCCCTGGATGCGCCAGGCGCCCAGTTCGCGGCCGCCGCTGAAGCAGACGTCCCGAGTGGGGATGCCGACCACGCCGAAGATCACCTGGCCGCGTTCGACCAGGGCCACGTTGACGGTGAATTCCTCGCTGCCATCGATGAATTCCTTGGTGCCGTCCAGGGGATCGACCACCCACCAGACGTCCCAGGTGCTGCGCGCCGCGAAGGGGATGTCACAGGCTTCCTCCGACAGCACCGGCACGTCCGGGGTCAGCCGCGCCAGGCCATCGGCCAGCACGCGGTGGGCGGCGAGGTCGGCGGCGGTCACCGGCGAGTCGTCGCTCTTCTGCCGCACCGCCACGCCCTGACGCCAATGGGGCAGGATGGCCGCGCCGGCCTGGCGCACCAGGTCGATGACGTTGAGTACCAGCGGAGCGGTAATGGAAACAGGCGCCATCATGCCGGCAGTTCTCCGCGTTGGGTGAGCAGGTCGCGCACCAGGTAGAGGGCGGCCAGGGCGCGGCCTTCGGAAAAGCGCGGATTCTGCACCAGCTGCGACAGCTCGCGCAGGTCGACGCTGCTGACTTCGAGGGGCTCGGGTTCATCGCCCGGCAGGCGCTCCGGATAGAGGTCGCGAGCCAGCACCACATGGATGCGCTGACTCATGTAGCCGGGGCTCAGCGACAGCGCGGTGAGGTATTCCAGCTGGCGGGCGCCGAAACCGGCCTCTTCCTTGAGTTCGCGATTGGCGGCGGCGAGGATCTCTTCGCCCGGCTCGACCAGGCCCTTGGGCAGCGACAATTCGTAGTCTTCCACGCCGCCGCAGTATTCCTCGATGAGCAGGGCGCGGGTGGCGTCCTGCAGGGCCACCACCATCACCGCACCGTGACCGGTGCCCTTGTTGGCCAGGCGCTCATAGGTGCGTTCCTCGCCGTTGGCGAAGCGCAACTGCATCTCCTCGACGGTGAACAGGCGGCTCTTGGCCACGATCTGTCGGGCGAGAACAGTGGGTTTCTGGCGCATGGACGGCTCCTGGGCTGGGCGGACGGGTATGATAACCCGCCTGTTACATGATCCGGAGTCACCATGACCCCTCTCGACTGGAGCCGTATCGATACCGTGTTGCTGGACATGGACGGCACCCTGCTTGATCTGCATTTCGACAACCATTTCTGGCTGGAGTACCTGCCGCAGCGCTATGCCGAGCGCCACGGCCAGTCCCTGGCGCTGGCCAAGGCCGAGCTGGAGCCGCTGTTTTTCAGCCACCAGGGCAGGCTGACCTGGTATTGCCTGGACTTCTGGAGCGCCGAGCTGGGTTTTTCCATGCGCGAACTCAAGGAGGAGATCGCCCACCTGATCGACCTGCGTCCGGACGCCGACACCTTCCTGGCCGCCCTGCAGCGCGCCGGCAAGCGGGTGGCGCTGATCACCAACGCCCATCGCGATTCCCTGTCGCTGAAGCTGGAGCGCATCGAGCTGGCGCCCTATTTCGACCGGCTGATCAGCTCCCACGACTATGGCTTCCCCAAGGAAGAGCAGCAGTTCTGGCACGCCCTGCAGGCCGACTTCGCCTTCGATCCGGCGCGCACCCTGTTCATCGACGACAACCTGCCGATCCTGCGCAGCGCCCGCGACTACGGGGTCGCCCACCTGCTGGCGATCCACGAGCCGGACAGCCGGCGCGGACCCAAGGACAGCGAGGAATTCGAGGCGGTGCGGGATTATCGGGAGATACTGCCCGCTTGAAGCATGACCCTCACCCCAACCCTCTCCCAGGGGGAGAGGGGGTAAAGCAGGCGAGAGTGGAGTAGATCGGTGGATATCAAGCAGCTGCGCTTTCTCATCGCCCTGGACGAGACGCGGCACTTCGGCCAGGCGGCGGCGCGCTGTCACGTCACCCAGCCGACCCTGTCGATGCGCCTGCGCGGCCTGGAAGACGAGCTGGGGGTGGAGCTGGTGCGCCGCGGACAGCGCTTCGAGGGGTTCACCGAGGCCGGTCAGCGCATCCTCGCCTGGGCGCGTACCCTGATGGCCGCCCACGACGGGCTCTATGCCGAGGCCCAGGCCTTCCAGGGGCAACTGGTGGGCACCCTGCGGGTCGGCCTGGTGCCGCTGGCCAGCTTCGATCCCATGCCGCTGCTGCAGCACCTGCGCCTGTTGCACCCCAAGCTGCACTTCCAGCTGCAGGTGCTGAGCACCGAGCGCATCCTCGAAGCCGTGGCCAGCAACCGCCTGGAGCTGGGCATCTCCTACCTGGAACACCTGGATCCGGCGCGCTTCGACAGCCTGACCCTGACCGAGACGCGCATGGGCCTGCTCTATGACGAGCGGTATTTCAGCTTCGACCAGGCCGCGCTGGATTGGCAGGCGGTGGCCGGATTGCCACTCGGCCTGCTGACCGGCGCCATGCATTTCCGCCAGTCGGTGGACCACGGCTTTCGCAGTCTGGGCCTGACGCCGCAACCGGTGCTGGAGACCGACGCGGTCTATCTGCTCCTGCAGGCGGTCAATGCCGGGCTGTGCTGCGCCGTGGTACCCCTGGCCGGCGGCTTCGACCGTCTCACTCCCCATGCGCGGCTGATCCCCATCGACACGGCCCGTACCCTGACGCCCCTGGGCCTGCTCATTCGTCGGACCGAACCCCGACTGGCGGTCGCCGATGCCTGTTTCCAGGCGGTCAAGGCGCTCTACGCCAAGAGTGATAGATAGCGTTTATCAAGGCATCGGTCATAGCGATTAGACGCCCCGGGATGTGCTGGTTAATCTTTGATCTGTGTCAAACCGCCGCAGGTCGTTTTCGCCTATGTCCCAGCAATCGCCAGACCTCGTTGCCGCGCCCCCCGCCGGCTATGCCTTCGCCGAGCTGGAGCAGCCTGCCGTAGGGGGCGAACAGCCGCTGGCCGAAGAGGTGGCACTGGCCATCGCCTACAACGGCATCAGCCATGCGGTGATGATGGCGACCCCGGCCGACGTGGAAGACTACGTGGTCGGTTTCAGCCTCAGCGCCGGCATCGTCGATGCCATCGACGACATCTATGGCATCCAGGTGCGGCGCGTGGGCGAGGCCCTCAATGTCGACGTCGAGATCAGCAGCCGCACCTTCTGGGCGCTCAAGCAGCAGCGCCGCCAGCTGGCCGGGACCAGTGGTTGCGGCCTGTGCGGGGTCGAGGCCCTGGAACAGGCGCTGCCGCAGCTGGATCGCCTGCGCAAGGTGCGGTTGCCCCCGGCCGCTCATCTGCATGACCTGCGCCAGCGGATCGATGCTGCCCAGGATCTCGGGCAACGCAGCGGGGCGGTGCATGCCGCGCTGTTCATCGACGCTCAGGGTGAACTGACCCTGTGCCGCGAAGACATCGGCCGCCACAACGCTCTGGACAAGCTCATCGGCGCCCTGCTGCGCCAGCGCCAGCCGGTGCGCGAGGGCTGCGTGGTGGTCACCAGTCGCTGCAGTCTCGAACTCATCCACAAGGCGGTGCGTGCCGGGCTCGCCACCCTCATTACCCTGTCGGCGCCCACCGGACTCGCCGTGGAATGGGCGCGCCGCCATCGTCTCAATCTGATCCACCTGCCGCACCGGTCGCCACCGCGGGTCTATGCCCCGGCGCCGGTAGCCCCTTGATCCCACGGGAATCGCCATGAACAAACCTCAGCAGTCCTTCAAACCCTATCAAGGCCCCGCCGCCGGCTGGGGCGCCCTGAAGAGCGTGGTGCACTTCTGGCTCGACAGCGGCAACGCCTTCAAGAATCTGCGTACGCTGCTCAAGACCAACCAGGACCACGGCTTCGACTGCCCGGGCTGTGCCTGGGGCGAGGCGCCGGAAAACGGCCTGGTGAAGTTCTGCGAGAACGGCGCCAAGGCGGTCAACTGGGAAGCCACCAAGCGCCGTGTCGATGCGGCCTTCTTCGCTCGCCACAGCGTGACCTCGCTGCAGGAGCAGAGCGACTACTGGCTCGAATACCAGGGCCGGCTGACCGAGCCGCTGCGCTATGACGCCGCCACCGATCGCTATGTGCCCATCGCCTGGGACGCCGCCTTCGCGCTGATCGCCAAGGAGCTCAAGGCCCTGGCCAGCCCCGACGAAGCCGAGTTCTACACCTCGGGCCGCGCCAGCAACGAGGCGGCCTTCCTCTACCAGCTGTTCGTACGCGCCTATGGCACCAACAATTTCCCCGACTGCTCGAACATGTGCCACGAGGCCAGCGGCGTCGGCCTGGGCCGCAGCATCGGCGTCGGCAAGGGCACCGTGACCTATCACGACCTGGACGAGGCCGATGCCATCTTCGTCATCGGCCAGAACCCGGGCACCAACCATCCGCGCATGATCGAGACCCTGCGCAACGCGGTGAAGCGCGGTGCCCAGGTGGTCTGCTTCAACCCGCTCAAGGAGCGTGGCCTGGAGCGCTTCCAGCATCCGCAGAATCCGTTGGAGATGCTCACCAACGACTCGCGGCCGACCAACACCGCCTATTTCCGTCCGGCTCTGGGCGGTGACATGGCGGCGCTGCGGGGTATCGCCAAGTACCTCCTGCAGTGGGAGCGCGAAGCCGCCGCCAAGGGTGGCAAGCGCGTCTTCGACCATGAATTCATCGCCGCCCATACCCTCGGCATGGACGACTACCTGGCCCAGGTCGACGCCACCTCCTGGGAGCTGATCGAACGTCAGTCGGGGCTGTCGCTGCATGAGATCGAGCAGGCCGCGCGCATGTATGCCCGCGCCGAGAAGGTCATCATCTGCTGGGCCATGGGCATCACCCAGCACCGCCACTCGGTGGCCACGGTGCAGGAGATCGCCAACCTGCAGCTGCTCTGCGGCCACATCGGCCGACCCGGCGCCGGTCTTTGCCCGGTGCGCGGCCACAGCAACGTCCAGGGCGACCGCACCATGGGCATCGACGAGAAGGCCCCGGCCTGGCTCAGCGATGCCCTGGCCAAGCGCTTCGCCTTCGAGCCGCCGCGCAACCGTGGGCACAACACTGTGGAGGCCATCGCCGCCATGGAGCAGGGGCAGGCCAAGGTGTTCATCGCCCTGGGCGGCAACTTCGCCCAGGCCACCCCGGACACCCCGCGCACCCACAAGGCGCTGCGCAAGTGCCGGCTGACCGTGCACATCGCCACCAAGCTCAACCGCAGCCACCTGGTGACCGGTCAGCAGGCGCTGATCCTGCCGTGCCTGGGGCGCACCGAGACGGACGTGCAGAAGGGCGGCAAGCAGGCCATCACCGTGGAAGACAGCTTCAGCATGGTGCATGCCTCGGCCGGCATCCTGCGGCCGCTGTCGACGCAGATGAAGTCCGAACCGGCCATCGTCGCCGGGCTGGCCAAGGCCGTGCTGGGCAACCATCCGGTGGACTGGGACTGGCTGATCGAGGACTACGACCGCATCCGCGACCTGATCGCCGACGTCATCCCCGGCTTCCAGGACTTCAATGCCCGGCTAGCCGCGCCCGGTGGCTTCTACCTGGGCAACAAGGCCGGGCGCCGGGAGTGGAACACCGCCACCGGCAAGGCCAATTTCGCCGCCAATGCGCTGCTGCATGACCTGCTGCCGGACGCGGTCCGCCGCCAGGGCATCAAGCCGGATCTGATCCTGCAGACGATGAGATCCCACGACCAGTACAACACCACCATCTACAGCCTCGACGACCGCTATCGCGGTGTGAAGGGCCAGCGCGACGTGGTCTTCGTCAACCAGGCCGATCTGGATCGGCTGGGCGTGGCCGCCGGCGAGAAGGTGGATCTGGTCGCCCTGTGGGACGACGGCATCGAGCGCCGGGTCCGCGGCTTCACCGCGCTGCCGTTCGACATCCCGGTCGGCCAGGCCGCCGGCTACTACCCGGAGACCAATCCGCTGGTGCCCCTGGAGAGCTACGGCGAGGGCAGCTTCACCCCGACCTCCAAGTTCGTCGCCATCAAGGTCGAGAAGGCCAGCGCCGGCAACCGTATCGCCTCGGTGGCCTGAGGCCTTCCCGGAAATGAAAAAAGCCGTCGCGAGACGGCTTTTTTCATGGTGCGACTATCACTGCAGGGTGAAGAGGACCTTCACCTTGTCGGTGACCGCGGCCTTGTCCACGTAGCCGATGGCGTCGGCTTCGCCGGCTACCTGGGCGACCACGGCGGCGTCGCCGGCCACGCTGGGCAGCGGCTGGCCCTTGCCGGTGAACACCAGGCCCGACCAGTAGGACTTCAGCTGGGCTTCGTTCTTGTTGGCGACCTTGGCATAGAAGGTCTCCTTGGTGGCCGACCAGTCCTTCTGGTCGACGCCCTTCAGCGACTTGTCCTTGCCGAGGAAGATGTTGGCCACTTCATCCTGGCCGGGTGTCTTGGCCGCGGCCGGATTGACGATCACGGCGACGTCGGCGTGGACCAGACCGACGCTGAACAGCAGGGCGGCGCCGGTGAGCAGGCGGAGAGAACTCATGGGCGGATTCCTTAGAAGATGAAGTCGAGGCCGATGCTGACGATGTCACCGTCGAAGTTGCGCGCCGGCGCGCCGAAGCGACCACCGCTGCGGTCGTAGACGGCGTTGGCGATGCTCTCGCTGTCGGTTTTGACGAAGGTGCCGTTGTAGCCGCCGGTGGTGTCGACGCGCTTGTATTCGCTCTTGAGCACCAGGCTGGGGGTGATGTTGTAGTTCAGGCCATAGGTCCAGGAGCTCTGGCGACCGGCGCGTTCTTCGTCCAGCTGGGCGTAGGTCACGTGGGCCAGGAAGTCACCGAAGCGGCGACCGGCCATCAGGTAGAAGGCGTTGCTGCTGCCCTGGTTGTCGCCCTCGATGACGCGACGGGTCCATTCGTTGCCGGTCAGCCAGGTGCCGTTGTCGTACTGGTAGCCGAGCGAGGTGAACTTGCCCTTCTGGTCGTCCAGGGTCAGCAACGGGTAGTGCAGGTCGATGCTCGATTCGGTGTAGGCCAGGCGCACGGTGCCGTATTCGTTGGTCGCCAGGCTGACGTTGGCGGCGGCGATGCGCTTGTAGTCGATGTCGTAGAGATCATCGTTGACGAAGTAGTTGCGATTGACCGCCTGGCCCCCGCTCACCTGGACGTTCAGGGTGCCGAAGGCGACCGGCAGACTCCAGAGGGCGTCGGCGCCTTCGTAGTTGGAGACCTGCACCTGGCTGTAGACCTCGTCGGGCAGGCGCAGCCAGGGGTAGGTGATACCCACGTCCAGGGTCTCGGAATACATGAACACCGGCGTGCGCAGGCGGCCGGCGCGGAAGGTCAGGTTGTCGGTGGCGTGGAAGGCCAGATAGGCCCATTCCAGGTTGGCCTTCCACTGGTCCTGCTCGGCCTTGGCGGTGACCTGCACCGTGGCGTCCAGCTTGTCGGTCAGGCCGTACTGGAACTGGCCGCCCAGCTTGCTCAGCTGATCGCCCCGCCAGTGATCGTTGGTCTGGCCGTTGATGCCGAAGCTGCGGCCGTCGTCTTCGCCGCCCAGGTGGGTGATGCCGGCGGTGCCGAAGCCGTTGAAGCGGTAGTCACCCTGATCGAGGGCGAGCGCGGATCCCGCGCAGGTGAGGGCCGCGCCGAAGGCGAGCAGACGTGCAAAAGCCATGGAAATGCTCCTAGAGGTATCTCGGTATAGGGAAAGTCGGTAGAGGGCTAGCTAGATGCGGAAGCGCGAGGTCGCCTGGCGGAGATCGGTGTCGACCACCACCAGCTGCTCGCCCATGCGGGCGGTGGCGGTGGTGCTGTCCGCACTGGACTGGGTATCGGTCTGCAGGCGGCGGGTGTCGCTGCTGATCGAATCGGAAAGACTCAGCTGCTCGCCGGTGAGCAGGGCGATCTGAGCGTTGTAGTCGTTGATGCGCGCCACGGCCTGGGCGATGCCTTCGAGCATCGCGGTGGCGGCCTGGGAGCTGCTGGCACTGACCTGCGCCTGGGTATGGCTGCCCTGCATGGCCTGTAGCACGCGCTGGGCGTTGCCCTGCAGGCGTTCGATGATCTGCTGGATCTCGGCGGTGGAGCGCGCGGTCTTCTGCGCCAGATTGCGCACCTCGTCGGCCACCACGGCAAAGCCGCGGCCCTGTTCGCCGGCGCGCGCGGCCTCGATGGCGGCGTTGAGCGCCAGCAGATTGGTCTGCTCGGCGATGGACTTGATCACGTCCAGCACCAGGCCGACCTGGCGGGTTTCCTGTTCCAGCTGCTGCATGGACTCGGCCGACTGGCGCACGCTGTCGTCCAGTTCGCCCATGTTGCGCGACAGCTGGCCGATGCTGGTGCGGGCGGCGGCGGACTGCTCGGCCGCGGCGGAGGCCTGGTCGGCGGCCTCGCGCGAGCGGTCGGCCACCTCGTGCAGGTTGGTGTTCATGGTCTGGATGTCACGACCGATGGACTCGGTGTGACCCTGCTGGGAACGGGCGTTGTTCTCCACCGTCTGGGTGAGTCTGTAGAGCTCGCCGGACACCTGACCCAGCGGGTGGGCGGCATCGACGATGGCCTTGATGGTGCCCTGCAACTGATCGAGAAAGACGTTGAACAGCGCGGTCATCTGGCCGATCTCGTCCCGCGAGCCGACCTGCAGGCGACGGGTGAGGTCGCCGTCGCCCTCGGCGATGGCGCGCAGCGAGGTGATCACCTCGCGCACGCTGCCGAGCACGCTGCGGATGGTCAGCACGGCGGCGCCAGCCAGGATCACCACCAGCAGCAGACTCAGCCAGATGCCGACCCGGGTGGTGTCGGCATTCTGGTCGCGGGCCTGGGCCAGGGTCTGCTGGAAGTCGGTATAGGCATGGCTGCGCAGGGTGGTGCCCAGCTGCTGGGCGGCGGCGAGATCCGTGGCCATGCGGTCCAGATTGGGCCGCAGGGAATCGAAGGAACCGCTGCCCTTGATCAGCTGTTCGGAGGCGCTCAGGGCGTTGTCCGCATAGCGATGGATGCCCTGGCGCCAACCGGAGATCTCATCGTTGCGCGCCGAGGTCTGGCGGGTGAGGTCGGCCATTTCCTGCAGGCGGCTGTCGATGTCGTCGACCACCTTGCGCGCCTCGCCCAGGGTTTCCAGCTCACTGGCGGTCACGGCGCTGTTGAACAGCCCGGGCAGGCGGGAAAACTGGAAGAGCACCGCGTCGGCCTTCTCCAGCAGCGGATAGCTGTGGTTTTCCAGCTGGTCCAGGCGTTGATCGTTGCCAGCCAGCTGAGCGGAGGTATAGGCCACGTAAAGCAGCAGGCCCAGCAGAGCGGCAGCCGGCAGCAGCGACAGCTTGAGCGTCAGCGACAGGTTACGAAACATCTACACCTCGGGAAGCATGGGCAGTAGCAAGCGGCGAGGGGCGGCACTCTCTTTTCGAGCGAGGGCTTGCCAAGGGTCATGTCCTGACCGGTCACCACCTCCTGTTGGCCTCGCAAACGTGATTTAGCGAAGCCGTCACATTTTCGACATCTGCCGGTAAAACTTAAGACGGCCAAACGTTATTGCGATTGTTGGCGATGGGCGTTGCGAAAGGCGGTGCAGGCGGTCATCTTCGGGATTTCCAGACTGACCAGTCCTGACATGACCCCCGTGTTTTCCCAGATCGAGTCCTGGTTGCAGGCCGATGCCGAGCGTCTGCGCCTGCTGCGCGCCCTCGCCGACCTGCAGCTGCCCCACGCCTGGCTGGCTGCAGGCTTCGTGCGCAACCTGGTCTGGGATCGACTGCATGGCCATGCCGAATCGACGCCGCTGGCGGACCTGGATGTCATCCATTTCGACGCGACCGACTGTCGACCCGAGCGGGACAGGGCGATCGAAGCGCTGTTAGCGGTGCAGGCGCCGGGTTGGCCCTGGTCGGTGAAGAATCAGGCGCGGATGCATCTGCGCAATGACGATCGCCCTTATCGCGACTGCCGGGATGCCATGGCCCATTGGCCCGAGGTGGAAACGGCCCTGGCCGCGCGCCTGACCGCCGAAGGTGAGCTCGAAGTCGTCAGTCCCTTCGCCCAGGAAGGGCTCCTGGCCTTGCATCTCACGCCCAATTCCTGGCGGCCCCGGCCGGAAGCCTTTCGCCAGCGGCTCATGACCAAGGGCTGGCTGGAGCGCTGGCCGCGATTGCAGGTACGGACCGATCGCCTGAACGACGGCCCGGGTTGAGCAGCAGCGGCGCTGGGAAGGCGTTCATTGCCAGGAACTTGGCAACACGCCGGGTCTTGCCGCTGGAGTGCAGGGAAAGGCCTGTGCAGGAACGCACGAGCGGTTCGGTGACAAACACCTTGGCTCCAGGTGGAACTATCTGTTGAGATAAGAGATATCGTTCAACCGATAATAAAAAGAAGGTGGATCCTGGAGTCTTTGTTTCAAGTTTATGACTATTGAAGATTTTCTTCGCCCAGACGCTGATGAACTTCGCTCGGGGTGGAGAATTTATTACCCGCCTAACTTCGCAAGGGATCTTTCACCCACTAACAGGAATTTTTCCGCTTCAGGTTTGTGCCTGGTTGGAGGGTCGTCGAAGTGCAGGGGGAAGACGCCCTTGGGCGTCAGGCCTGAACGAGCCCCGGGGCAGCAACGCCCGGGGGCTTCTGTCCGCGACGAGAGCAGGCCGGAAGTTCGGCGGAACGGGGGCCGAACAGGTATCAGACCCTGAAGCGCGACGTCAGCTCTTGCAGCTGCAGGCTCAGGTTGGCCAGCTCGGTGCTGGAACCGGCGGTTTTCTCGGTGGCGGCTGCGGTCTGGTCGGCGACTTCGTGGACCTTGACCACGCTGCGACCGATGTTTTCACTGGCCGCGCTCTGCTGCTCGACCGCGGTGGCGATCTGCTCGTTCATGGCCTCGATCTCGCTCACCGCACTGCTGACGCTGCCCAGGACCACGCCCGCCTGGCGGGTCAGGTCGACGCTGTCACCGGTCAGCTGGATATTGCGGTCCAGGGCGGCGCTCATCTTGTCGGTGCTGCCATGCAGCCGGGTGATGAGGCTGGCGATCTCGTCGGTGGAGGAGCGCGTACGCTGCGCCAGGCCGCGCACCTCGTCGGCGACCACGGCGAAGCCGCGTCCGGCCTCACCGGCGCGAGCGGCCTCGATGGCGGCGTTGAGCGCCAGCAGGTTGGTCTGCTCGGCGACCGCCTTGATCACGTCCAGCACGCCGCCGATGCGGTCGGCATCCTGCCTGAGCAACTCCATGGTGGCCTGGGTGCTGTCCACTTCCTGGGCCAGGGTCTGGATCTGAGTGGCGACCTGATTGACCATCTCGTCGCCCTCGCGGGTCTTGAGGGTGGCCTCGCGGGCGGTCGTCGACGCCTGTTCGGCATTGCGCGCCACCTCATTGATGGTGGCGCTCATCTGCTGCATGGCGGTGGCGATCTGCTCGGTCTCCATCTTCTGCGCCGAGGCGCCAGCGCGCGTCTGCTCGGTGATGGCGGAGAGTTCTTCGGCGGCACTGGCGACCTGGATGACGCCATCCTTCTGCTCGCGGATCAGGTCGCTCAGATTGACGATCATGCGGTGCATGGCCGCCTGCAGCTGGCCGAGTTCGTCCCTGCGCGCTGCCTCGATCTGCACGGTCAGGTCGCCGGCGGCGAGTTGCTCCACGGTCGCCAGGGTCTGGCGCAGCGGCGTCACGATGGAGCGGGTAATGATCCAGGCCGCGATCAGGCTGAGCAGTATCGCCAGCAGCAGCCCGCCAAAGAGCATCAGCTTGGCCCCCCGGATATCGTCGAGGCGGAACTGGCTTTGTATCTGTTTCATTTCGTCGGAGGTCTTGAGCAGCACCTGGATATGCTGGTAGAGGCCCTGATTAACCTCCTGGTACGCCTTCTGGATACTGAACAGCTGTTGGACCTGGCGCTGATACTCGTCAAGGAGCCCTGGCAGCTGCTGCAATTCCGGGGTCGAAGGCAGGGTCTTGAGTACCTCGCCGACCCTGTCCAGGGACGCTTGCAAGGCTTCCTGTTGCGGGCCGGCTGACTTGAGTACATAGAGGTGCAGGTGGATCCGCAGCTGCTGCAGCGCCGCCAGCAGGGAAGGCAGCTGGGCGCTGGCCTGATCGCCTGCGCGGTTCAGGGCGCCGGACGCCTCCTGCAACCGCTTGTCCAGCATATCGCCTGTGTTGCGCACGTCCTGAAGCGTGGTGGTGCGGTCCTGGGTCACCTTCAGCGTCTGCCGGTAGAGGTCACGGTATTCCCTGAGGGTCTGTTCGGTGCGGGCCAGCAGCGCTTTGCTCTCCGGGCGTTTGAACAGCGGACGGGCATCCTGCAAGTGCTGTTCGAGGGCATCGATGCCGCTTTTCCAGCGACCGGCCTGGTCCGCTTCCGGCAGGATCGCAAAGTCCTTGCGCGCATTGCGCATGTCGCGGGCAAGGAGCCCGATCTGGTTGAACTGTTCGATCAGGTTGCCGCGTCGGCCCAGGGCCTGGATGCCGTTCCAACCGGCATAGGCGATAGCCAGGGTCAGGATGATCAGGACGGTAAAGCCGGAAAACAGCTTCGTACGAACACTCATGTTGCTCATTTTCATGGGGGCTATTTCCCAACGTTCGGCGGAAAGTTCCGGGGTTCGAGGAGTGCTGAAGGCGTCGGATTCTAGCCGAGGGTCATAGGGGAAAGTTTGGTATTTACAACATTTAAATAATGGTAAGTCTAATCTTTATATAGGGGCTTAAAGAGAGGTTTTGCTGTTTGCTGGCCCCTGGTATCGGGACTATTGAAGAAGTAGATTCTTGGCCAGGAAGTCCAGGTGGAACGAGGGGTGCCGTTTTAATGGGTTATTATTTATTAGTCATGCTTTAGTGATACAGCCAAAGGGCGGGAATCGAGAGGCCTGGCCCGGACTCGGCAGGGAGGGGTGGCGGGAGGCTTCGTCATCCGCTCGCGATCAGCAGGTGCGGCCCTGGCGCAGAGGAGCTATGCCTCGCGCCCTCATCGGTTGTCCGGCGAACCCTGGAATGCCGCTAGACTCCATAGAAAGGTCATCCGCTTTCCCCTCTCCGGCAAGGAATCCCCATGTCCACCACGGAGCGTCGCCGCGCCTTTCTGCAGCATCCGGGCTTTTCACGACTGTTCGCGCCCGGTCGCCTGACCCTGGGTTTTCTGCTGCCGCTGGAAGGCTATCCCGACGATCCCATGCCGACCCTGCGCGACCATGCCCGCCTGGCGCGGCTGGCCGACCAGCTGGGCTTCGCGGCGCTCTGGGCGCGCGACGTACCCTTCTACGATCCCGGCTTCAACGATGCCGGCCAGGTGTTCGAACCCTTCACCTATCTCGGCTACCTGGCGGGCATCACCCAGCACCTGACCCTGGCCACCGGCAGCGCCGTCATCACCCTGCGCCATCCGCTGCACCTGGCCAAGATGGCGGCCTCGGTCGACCAGTTGAGCGATGGCCGGCTGGTGCTGGGCGTGGCCTCCGGCGATCGTCCGGTGGAGTACCCGGCCTTTGGCCTGGAGAGCGAATTCGAGCGGCGAGGCGAGCGCTTCCGCGATGCCTTCGAGATGTTCCGGCTGGCCGGCGAGACCAATTTTCCCCGGGGTGAATTTCGCCGTTTCGGCGATCTGCAGGGCCTGGCCGATCTGGTGCCCAAACCGGTGCACGGCCGCATCCCGGCGCTGGTGACCGGGCGCAGTCGGCAGACGGTGGACTGGATCGCCGCCAAGGCCGATGGCTGGTTCTACTACTTCGTACCCGCCGAGCATGTCCCGGCCCTGACGCGGGTCTGGCGCGAGGCGCTGGACGAGATCGGTGGGCGCGAGCTGTTCAAGCCCTTTGCCCAGGGGCTGTTCTTCGAGCTGGCCAGCGATCCGGCCCAGCCGCCACGGCCCATCCATGCCGGATTGTCCTGCGGGCGGCGCGCGCTGGTGGACTACCTTGCTCAGTTGCAGGAGGCGGGGGTCAATCACCTGGCCCTCAACCTGCGCCCTTCGCGGCGCCCGGCCAGCGAAGTGGTCCAGGAACTGGGCGAATTTGTGCTGCCGCACTTTCCATCCCTGGCCTGAAGCCGGCGCCTTGGTGTGAAGCCAGGTAACACTTGCCAGGCTAACGATCTGTCGTCGTCCCTTTTCGTCTGGCGGGCTCCCCTGTGGCAGGGGTTCAACCTGGTCGCACCCCTTGGCCTGATCTCTGCATAGTCTTGCGATCTGTTACCCGCCTGCTGGTGCAACCAGATCGACGGTAGAACCTCATGGGTTGCACTTGGTTGCACTTTTCTTTCGAGCGGCGCTAAGCTGCGCCGAATTTCGACGCCTTCTTGCTTGAGGACCTGCGCATGGCCACTACCACCACTCTGGGCGTAAAGCTCGACGAAGCCACCCGCGATCGCCTCAAGGAAGCGGCGCGCCGCATTGATCGGACGCCCCACTGGCTGATCAAGCAGGCCATCTATACCTATCTGGAGACCCTGGAAAGCGGCGCGACCCTGGCCGATCTGCAGGGCATCGCCCAGCGTCTGGCCGAAGGCGACAACGAAGCCGTCGAGGCCCTGGCCGATCCGGTCTACCAGCCGTTCCTGGAATTCGCCGAGAGCATCCTGCCGCAGTCCGTGCTGCGCTCGGCCATCACCGCTGCCTATCGCCGGTCGGAAGAAGAGCTGCTGCCGCTGCTGCTGGAACAGGCGCGCCTGCCCGCGGCCCAGGCCAAGGCTACCCACGAACTGGCTCATCGCATCGCCGAGAAGCTGCGTAACGCCAAGGGTGCAACCGGGCGCTCCGGAATGGTGCAGAGTCTGCTCCGCGAGTTCTCGCTGTCCTCCCAGGAGGGCGTGGCGCTGATGTGCCTGGCCGAAGCCCTGCTGCGCATCCCCGACAAGGGCACCCGTGATGCCCTGATCCGCGACAAGATCAGCACCGGCAACTGGCAGCCGCACCTGGGCAACAGCCCGTCGCTGTTCGTCAATGCCGCCACCTGGGGTCTGCTGCTGACCGGGCGCCTGGTCTCGACCCACAACGAGGCCGGCCTCACCAGCTCGCTCAATCGCCTCATCGGCAAGAGCGGCGAGCCGGTGATCCGCAAGGGCGTGGACATGGCCATGCGCCTGATGGGCGAGCAGTTCGTCACCGGCGAGACCATCGCCGAGGCCCTGGCCAACGCCAGCAAGTTCGAGGCGAAGGGCTTCCGCTACAGTTACGACATGCTGGGTGAAGCGGCCCTGACCGAGGCCGACGCGCGCCGCTACCTGGCCTCCTACGAGCAGGCCATCCACTCCATCGGCAAGGCGTCCCACGGTCGCGGCATCTACGAAGGCCCGGGCATCTCCATCAAGCTCTCGGCGCTGCATCCGCGCTACAGCCGCGCCCAGTACGACCGGGTGATGAGCGAGCTCTACCCGCGCCTGCTGGAGCTGACCCTGCTGGCCAAGCGCTACGACATCGGCCTGAACATCGACGCCGAGGAAGCCGATCGCCTGGAGATCTCCCTGGATCTGCTGGAGCGCCTGTCCTTCGAACCGCAACTGGCCGGCTGGAACGGCATCGGCTTCGTCATTCAGGCCTACCAGAAGCGCTGCCCGCCGGTGATCGACTACCTGATCGACCTGGCCCGGCGCAGCCGTCGCCGCCTGATGATCCGCCTGGTCAAGGGCGCCTACTGGGACAGCGAGATCAAGCGTGCCCAGGTGGAAGGCCTGGAGGGCTATCCGGTCTATACCCGCAAGGTCTACACCGACGTGGCCTACCTGGCCTGCGCCCGCAAGCTGCTGGCCGCGCCGGAAGCCATCTACCCGCAATTCGCCACCCACAACGCCCACACCCTGGCGGCCATCTACCAGCTCGGCGGGCAGAACTACTACCCCGGCCAGTACGAATTCCAGTGCCTGCACGGCATGGGCGAGCCGCTGTACGAGCAGGTGGTGGGCAGCGTCAAGGACGGCAAGCTGGCGCGGCCGTGCCGCATCTATGCCCCGGTGGGCACCCACGAGACGCTGCTGGCCTATCTGGTCCGCCGTCTCCTGGAAAACGGTGCCAACACCTCCTTCGTCAACCGCATCGCCGACCACTCCATCTCCCTCGACGAGCTGGTAGCCGATCCGGTGGTGCAGATCGAGCAGCAGTCCACCAGCGAGGGCGGCATCGGCCTGCCGCATCCGCGCATTCCCCATCCGAGTGCCCTGTACGGTGCCGAGCGCTGCAATTCCAGCGGCCTGGACCTGTCCAGCGAGCACCGCCTGGGTTCGCTGTCGGCCGCGCTGCTGGCCAGTGGCAACACCGCCTGGGAAGCCCGTCCGCTGCTGGGTCGCGCCAGCGAGCCGTCGATTGCGCAGCCGGTGCTCAATCCGGCCGATCGCCGCGATCGCGTCGGCCAGGTCAGCAACGCCACCCGCGCCGATGTCGACATCGCCCTGGAAGAGGCCCTGGCCGCCGCGCCCATCTGGCAATCCACCCCGCCCGAGCAGCGCGCCGCGGCCCTGGATCGCGCCGCCGAACTGATGGAGGCGCAGCTGCAACCATTGATGGGCCTCCTGGTGCGCGAAGCCGGCAAGACCTACGCCAACGCCATCGCCGAGGTGCGCGAGGCGGTGGATTTCCTGCGCTACTACGCCGCCCTGGTGCGCCGTGACTTCGCCAACGACAGCCATCGCCCCCTGGGTCCGGTGGTCTGCATCAGCCCCTGGAACTTCCCCCTGGCCATCTTCAGCGGCCAGATCGCCGCGGCCCTGGCCGCCGGCAACACCGTGCTGGCCAAACCGGCCGAGCAGACCCCGCTGATCGCCGCCCAGGCCGTGCGCCTGTTGCTGGAGGCCGGTATCCCCGAGGGCGTGCTGCAATTGCTGCCAGGCGAGGGCTCCACCATCGGCGCCGCCCTGGTCAACGATGTGCGGGTCAAGGGCGTGATGTTCACCGGCTCCACCGAGGTGGCCCAGATCCTGGCGCGCAACATCGCCGGACGCCTGGACGCCCAGGGCCGGCCGATCCCGCTGATCGCCGAGACCGGTGGCCAGAACGCCATGATCGTCGACTCCTCGGCGCTGGCCGAGCAGGTGGTGACCGACGTGGTCGCCTCCGCCTTCGACAGCGCCGGTCAGCGCTGTTCGGCCCTGCGCGTGCTCTGCGTACAGGACGACGTGGCCGATCGCGTGCTGGAAATGCTCAAGGGCGCCATGGCCGAATGCCGCCTGGGCAACCCGGAGAACCTGGCCATCGACATCGGCCCGGTGATCGACGGCGAGGCCAAGGCCACCATCGACAAGCACATCCAGACCCTGAGAGGCAAAGGTCGCCGGGTGCACCAGGGCGGTCGCGTCGAAGGCGACGCCATTCACCGCGGCACCTTCGTCATGCCCACCCTGATCGAGCTGGAGAGCCTGGCCGAACTGGGTCGCGAGGTCTTCGGGCCGGTGCTGCACGTGGTGCGCTATGGTCGCAAGGATTTGGACAAGGTCATCGACCAGATCAATGCCACCGGCTACGGCCTGACCTTTGGCGTCCACACCCGCATCGACGAGACCATCGCCAAGGTGATCGAGCGTGCCCATGCCGGCAACCTCTACGTCAACCGCAACATGGTCGGCGCGGTGGTCGGGGTGCAGCCCTTCGGCGGCGAAGGCCTCTCGGGCACCGGTCCCAAGGCGGGCGGTCCGCTCTACCTCTATCGCCTGCTCAGCACCCGTCCGGATGGCGATCCCGCCGTCGCCCTGGCCAAGGGCAGCACCGGCGAGACCGAATGGCAGGTGCGCGATGCCCTGCGCCAGCAGGCCGGCAATCCGCTGGGCGCCCTGCACGACTGGGCCAGGCAGCAAGGCCTGGGCGAGCTGGAGCAGGCCTGCCTGAGATTCGCCGAAGAATCCCTGAGCGGCCTGACCCGCCTGCTACCGGGTCCGACTGGCGAGCGCAACAGCTACAGCCTGCTGCCACGCAGCCGGGTGCTGTGCCTGGCGGCGGACGACAGCGATCTGCTGCTGCAACTGGCAGCGGTCATGGCGGTGGGCAGCACGGCCCTGATCGAGGAGGCCCACAAGGCCACCCTGAACCGCCTACCACAGGCTGTACGCTCGCGGGTGCAGGTAGCGGCCGACTGGCGCAAGGACGAGGTCGCCTTCGAAGCGGTCCTGCACCATGGCGATTCCGATCAGTTGCGTCAGGTCTGCCAGCAGGTGGCCAAGCGCAGTGGTCCCATCGTCGGTGTCCAGGGCCTGGCCCGTGGCGAAACCGCCATTCCGCTGGAACGCCTGCTCATCGAGCGCGCCCTGAGCGTGAATACGGCAGCGGCTGGTGGCAATGCCAGTCTGATGACCATCGGTTGAAGGCTTGTCGGGCCGAGCTGGATGCAGCGAAGCCCGCCATTCGCGTAGCCGTTGGGCTTCGACGATGGAGCTGTCTCAATCCAACCTACGGACGTTCATTCGTAGGTTGGGTTGAGCGTAGCGAAGCCCAACAGGCAAGCCATGGCCTCGCTCAGGCGAGACTCCAGCAGGACCTAATACTGCGCCCCATACCCCTCCGGCTCTACCGGAAAGCCGCCGTCGTTCGCCGCGATCAGCTTGTTCAGACGGACCGGGATGGCCTTGGCCGCCGGCACCTTGCTGCCTTCGGCATGGTGCCAGAGCGGGATCAGGGCATTGCATTCCGGGTAGTAGCCGCCACAGGCGCCTTCCGGGATGTTGTAGGGCGTGACCCGTAGCGGTCCCACTTCGCGGCGCACGCCATCGTCGGCCACCGTCGACACCTGCACCTTGTCACCCTCGGCCAGGCCCAGGCGTTCGATGTCGTTACGATTCATGAAGAGCACCGCCCGGGTGCCCTTCACGCCGCGGAAACGATCGTGATAGCCGTAGATGGTGGTGTTGAACTGGTCATTGCTGCGCAGCGTCATCAGGGTCAGGACGTCACGCCCCTTTGCGGGCATGTCCGGATCCTCTTCCAGGCTGCGTGGCACGATGAGATTGGCCTTGCCGGTTTCGGTCTTCCATTCGCGCCTGGCTGCGGGCAGCGGACGATGGAAGCCACCTACCTCCCACATTCGCGCATTGAAGTCGTGGAAGATCTCCGGGAAGGACAGCGCGATCTCGTCGCGGATCAGCGCATATTCGGCGACCCAGGCATCCCAGGTGACCCTGGGGTTGTCCGGCAGGGTGGCCTTGGCCAGCCCGGCGACGATGGCTGGCTCGGACAGCAACTCACCCTCGGGCGGCTCGGCCGCGCCGCGCCAGCCGTGGATGCAGCCAGTGCTGTCCTCGGTGCTATGGGCCTGTTCCACCTCGTTCTGGCGATCGATCTCGGTCCGCCCCAGGCAGGGCAGCAGATAGGCTTTGTCTGCCGGCACCAGATGATTGCGATTGAGCTTGGTGGCGATCTGTACCGACAGGCGCAGGGTGCGCCAGGCCGGCTCCATCAGGCTGGTCTCGGGAATGGCGCGCAGGAAGTTGCCGCCCAGGCCGATGAAGGCCTTCACCGAGCCGTCGAGGATGCCTTCGCAGACCTCGACGGTATTGCGGCCCTTGTCCTGGGGCGGGGTGAAACCGAAACGCTCGCCCAGCTGCTTCAGCGGCGCCAGCTCCGGTTTCTCGGTGATGCCCACGGTGCGCTGACCCTGGACATTGGAATGGCCGCGAACCGGGCAGATACCGGCACCAGGCTTGCCGAGGTTACCGCGCAGCAGCAGCAGGTTGGCCAGCATCTGGATGGTTTCCACCCCGTAGCGATGCTGGGTCAGCCCCATGCCATAGACGCCGATGACCTTCTGACAGCGGGCATAGACGGCGGCGGCCGCTTCCAGCGCGCTGCGGGTAAGACCCGACTGGCGCTCAAGCTGCGGCCACTCCTGGCGTAGCAGCCATTCACAGAAGTCGGCGAAGCCATGGCAGTGCTCGGCGATGAAGGCATGGTCGAGCACCGCGGGCTGGCCTTGTTCGCGGGCCTGGTCATCGGCGGTCAGCAGCGCCTTGCACATGCCGGTAAGGGCCGCGAGGTCGCCACCCGGCTTGAGCTGATGGTACTGGGTGCTGATCTGGGTGGGGTGGTCGGTCAGCATCTCCACCGGCGACTGTGGATTGACGAAGGTTTCCAGGCCACGTTCGCGCAGGGGGTTGAAGGTGATGATGGGCGCGCCGCGTTTGCGTGCTTCCTGCAGGTCATGCAGCATCCGCGGGCTGTTGCTGCCCGGATTCTGACCAAAGAACAGCAGGCAGTCGGTCTGATCGAAGTCGTCCAGGGTCACGGTGCCCACGGTTACGCCGATGCTCTTGGGCAGGGCCACCGAGGTGCTCTCGTGGCACATGTTGGAACTGTCCGGCAGATTGTTGGTGCCGTACAGGCGGGCATAGAGCTGATAGAGGTAGGAGGTCTCCAGCGCGGCGCGACCCGAGGCGTAGAAGATCACCGAGTCCGGATCCAGCGCCTTGAGTTCGGCGCCGATGTCAGCGAAGGCTTCAGCCCAGCTCACCGGACGATAACGGTCGCTGGCGGCGTCGTAGCGCAGGGGGTGGGTCAGGCGTCCGACCTCTTCCAGGTCGTAGTCGCGCCAGCCGCGCAATTCGGTGAGGGAATGGCCGGCGAAGAATTCCGGTCCGCACCTCTTGCTGGTGACCTCCCAGGCAGTAGCCTTGGCGCCGTTCTCGCAGAACTCCAGCGGGTGAGGCTTGCCCGGCTTGGCCCAGGCGCAACTCACGCAGGCGAAGCCGCCATGCTTGTTCTGCCTGGCCAGCAGGGCGCCGGACTTGAGCGGCACCCGTTCACGCAGGACGATTTCGGTCACCGAGCGCGCCGAGCCCCAGCCACCGGAAGGCGCGTCGTAGCGTTCTACCTTGGGTTTGCCGATCTTGCTCATGGTGCGCCTCGTGTGACGGTCTGGCGATATGCCTGTAGGTCATGGGACGGCGCGTCTGGCGGGAAGGTTCTGGCGGTCAGCCCGGCGGTGCGGCGAAGCCCAGCTGGCGCCAGCCTTCGTAGACGGCCACGGCCACGGTGTTGGACAGATTGAGGCTGCGGCGATTGGGCAGCATGGGCAGGCGCAGCCGCTGTTCGGCCGGCAGGGACTCCAGCACCTCGGCCGGCAGACCGCGACTTTCCGGGCCGAACAGCAGCGCATCGCCCGGCGCATAGGCGATCTCGGTGAAGGGATGGCTGGCCTTGGTGGTGAAGGCCAGCAGTCGGGGCGGCTGCAAATCTGCTATACAGGCCGCGAGGCTGGCATGGGTCCGCACGCTGGACCACTCGTGGTAGTCCAGGCCGGCGCGACGCAATTTCTTGTCATCCAGCGCGAAGCCCAGCGGCTCGATCAGGTGCAGGCGGCAGCCGGTGATGGCGCATAGGCGAATGACGTTGCCGGTATTGGGCGGAATTTCCGGTTGGTAGAGGATGATGTCGAACATGAAGGGCAGGGCGCCTGGCAAAGCCGCTATGGTACTGCGCCGCTGGCGCGGCGTCGCGAGCGGGATAGGGCGATGAGAGGCTGGCGCCGGCTGGTCGACTGGCTGCTGCGCGAGCGGCGCGCCCGGCGGGACGAACTGGCGCGGGTGGAGGATCCCGACCTGCTCAAGGCCGAATGGCGGGGCCAGCGCCAGCGCCTGACCCTCTGGCTGGCCTCGGCGGCTCTGGGCGCCGGGCTGTTCGGCATGATCATCGGCCAGCTGGTGTACCAGCGTACCCATCCCGATCCCTGGTCATCCGAGGCCCGCCGCCCGGTCATCCTGGGGGTGGACAGTCGCCAGGAAGCCGGCCGCTTCGAATTGCTGATCACCGCCGATCGCTCGCTGTTCTACGAACGCTATCGCCCCGACGGCGCCCTCAGCCTGCGTCTGCCCCGCGCCCGCTGGGACGGTGGCGAACGCCAGGGGCGAGTGGCGCGGCCGGGCGGCAGCTTTTCCTGGACGGTACGCCAGGACGGACAGGACCTGAGGATTTTGCTGGTAGGCGTCGGCGGCGCCCTGCAGGCCAGTGATCGTATCGTCGAGGAAGGCGAGGACTGGGTGCTCCACGTCGAGGTCCCACTGACCCCCTGAAATGCCCCGTTATCAGGCAAAAGGCCGCTGGTTTGCACCAGAGCGGAACGGGATGTGGCGCCGGGTTGCCCTAGCGCTTGCTCTGCCCTTGCCAATCCCATCGGCTTGGTCGTTGGGCTGGAAGCGCTCTAGCCCGGGGTTTGCAGCTTTTCAAGGACGAAAAAAAGAGGCCATCACAGTGAGTGATGGCCTCGGGAAGAAAAGAGGGGATTCCCCAGCCTGCCTGTACCGAGGTCCCCAAAAGGGTAGTTACCTCGGATGTTGCAGGAGCTGTGCCAAGTTTTGGTTTGGGTGTTCTGGAGGGCTTTGTTACCTGGGTTGAGCGTTAGCGAAGCCCAAACGTCTCGGGTTCGGGCTTAAGGCTGCCTCAGCTGATTATCGCAGTTTGCTGATCGTTTTATTTTCGCCCCCCTCGGGCGAGTCACTTTTGCCAGTCGCGGCTGCGCGCCCCGGACAAAAGTAACCAAAAACGCTGTCCCCACGTTTCGGCCCTCCGCTGCGCTCCGGGTCCCCTCACTCCGGCGCCGCTCCGGGGGGCACGGCACGAAGGGGCCTCCTGCCCTCGCGCCTTGCTTGGCGTCCTGCCTCGCATCCCCCTACGCGACACCTGCACTCGGCCTCACAGACGGGGACGGGGCGCCAGCCTGAGAGTTCGGAGTTCAAGGGGGGGCGTAGCGTGGAAAACCGCGCAGCGTTTTCCACTGTTGGGCACCGACACCATCAGTGGACAAGGCTTCGCCCTTGTCCACGCTATGAGTCGCTTCCGTTTCTTCAACCAACACTTTCAGTCTGGCGAGTCGCCCCGTTCAGGAGGCCGACCCCGGAACGGCGCTGGCGTGAGCGAAACGTAGCGCAGCGAAGTAACAGCCGTAGGCTGGCCCGAAGGGCGAGCAACGCGAGTCACCCGGAGCGCAGCGGAGGGCCGGATGGTCGGGGCAAGCGTTTTTGCTTACTTTTGTCCGGGACGCGTAGTCCGGGGCGCGCAGCCGCGACTGAAAAAAGTGAGTCGCCCGAGTGGGCGAAAAAAGAGCTACCAGCAAAACACGATAAGCAGCTAAGGCACCGATATGAAGTTCAAGCCTGGCAATGTTGGGCTTCGCTATCGCTCAGCCCAACCTACGGTACGGTAGAGAGCCTCAGTCTTCCCCCTCCTCATCCGGCCCGTCCACCTTCATACCCAGCTCCTTGATCTTGCGGGTCAGGGTGTTGCGGCCCCAGCCCAGCAGGACGGCGGCATCGCGGCGGCGGCCGGCGGTGTGCTTGAGGGCGGTCTCGATCATGATGCGCTCGAAGGCCGGCACGGCGTTGTCCAGCAGGCTGGACTGGCCGCGGGTGAGGGCCTGATCGGCCCACTGGCGCAGCGCCTGTTCCCAGTTGGCGGCGGGGGCGGCGTCCTGGGGCTGGTTGAGCAGCTCCGGCGGCAGATCGTCGATCAGCACCTCGCGGCTGGAGGCCATCACCGTGATCCAGCGGCAGGTGTTCTCCAGCTGGCGCACGTTGCCCTGCCAGGGCAGCCCCTTCATGTACTCCTCGGTCTCGCTGCGCAGGGTCTTGGGCTCCACGGCCAGTTCCTGGGCGGCGCGGGCGAGGAAGTGGCGGGCGAGGGCGGGGATGTCCTCGCGGCGGTCGGCCAGGCGCGGGATATGGATGCGGATGACATTGAGACGATGGAACAGGTCTTCGCGGAACTTGCCCTCGCGCACCAGGCCTTCGAGATTCTGGTGGGTGGCGGCGATGATGCGCACGTCCACCTTGACCGGAGTGTGGCCGCCGACGCGATAGAATTCGCCATCGGCCAGCACCCGCAGCAGCCGGGTCTGGGTATCGGCCGGCATGTCGCCGATCTCGTCGAGGAACAGGGTGCCGCCATCGGCCTGCTCGAAGCGACCGCGACGCTGGGCGGCGGCGCCGGTGAAGGCGCCTTTCTCGTGGCCGAACAGCTCGGACTCCATCAGGTCCTTGGGGATGGCGGCCATGTTCAGGGCGATGAAGGGTGCCGCGGCGCGCGGACTGTGGCGGTGCAGGGCGTGGGCGACCAGCTCCTTGCCGGTGCCGGATTCGCCGTTGATCAGCACCGTGATGTTGGAGTGCGAGAGGCGGCCGATGGCGCGGAACACCTCCTGCATCGCCGGGGCCTCGCCGATGATCTCGGGGGTGCGGGTCAGGTGCGCCGGTTCGGCGAAGCCCTGCTGCTCCTGGGCGTGCTGCCCGGCGCGCTTGACCAGGGCAACGGCCTCGTCGACGTCGAAGGGCTTGGGCAGGTATTCGAAGGCGCCGCCCTGGTAGGAGGCCACGGCGCTGTCCAGGTCGGAATGGGCGGTCATGATGATGACCGGCAGGCGCGGGTGCATCTCGCGGATGCGCGACAGCAGGTCCAGGCCACTGGTCCCCGGCATGCGGATGTCCGAGATCACCACGTCCGGCTGCTGGCGGCCGAGACGGGTCATGACGCTGTCGGCGCTGTCGAAGGCAACGGTGGTCATGCCCTCCTGTTGCAGGGCTTTTTCCAGGACCCAGCGGATGGAACGGTCGTCGTCGACGATCCAGACGGTCTCCTGACGGCTCATGCGTACTCCTCGTTATTCCAGCGGCAGGAAGATGCTGAAGGCGGTGTGGCCAGGATGGCTTTCACACTCGATCAGCCCCTGGTGCTGGGTGATGATGTTCTGGGTGATGGCGAGCCCGAGGCCGGTGCCGTCGGGGCGCCCGCTGACCATGGGATAGAAGATGGTTTCCTGCAGGTCCTGGGGGATGCCCGGACCGTTGTCGGTGATCTCCACCTTGCACACCAGGCGATGGCGGTGGTGGCCGATGGTGAACTGGCGCAGGGTGCGGGTTCTCAGGGTCACCCGGCCCAGGCGCAGTTCGTTCTGCTGGGAGATGGCCTGCATGGCGTTGCGCACGATGTTGAGCACCGCCTGGATCATCTGCTCGCGGTCGATCAGCAGGTCGGGAATGCTCGGATCGTAGTCGCGCACCAGGTTGATCAGGCCCTGGCTTTCCGCTTCCACCAGGCTGCAGACCCGTTCGAGCACCTCGTGGACGTTGGTGATGGCGAGCTTCGGCAGCTTGTTGGAGCCGAGCATGCGATCGACCAGATTCCGCAGTCGGTCGGCTTCCTCGATGATGACGTTGGTGTAGTCCTTGAGCGCCTCTTCCGGCAGCTCGCGCGCCAGCAGCTGGGCCGCGCCGCGGATGCCGCCGAGGGGATTCTTGATCTCGTGGGCCAGGCCGCGCACCAGCAGCTTGGTGGTCTCCTGCTTGGAGATCTGCGCCTCTTCCTTGGTGATGCGCAGCAGGCGGTCGCGCGGATGGACTTCCAGCAGCAGCAGGGTGTTGTGGCGATCCAGGATCGGGGTCACCGCATAGTCCACCGTGAGGCTGTTGCCCGAGGTGGAGATCAGCAGCGCCTCGCGCTTGGTGAAGGGGTGGGCGTGGTCCACCGCCTGACGCAGTGCCTGCAGGGCCTCGGGCGATTCGGTGAACAGCTCGCTGATGAACTGGCCATGGCTGCGCTGGCCACTGATGGCCAGCAGCATCTCGGCCGCCGGGTTCATGTACTCCAGGCGCAACTCCGCATCGAGCAGGATGACCGCGGTGGTGAGGTTGTCGAGCAGGAGTCGGTGGATGACGTCGGTAGGCATGAGGGGCCACAGCGCTATAGGGACGATAGGAAAATGCAAGAAGCAAACCAAGACGCCCCGAGTTAGGGCAGATGGCTGAAACGTGCACTAACAGCCGCCGCGCGACGGGCGGAGCGAATCCGTATTTGTATCAAGATGGTGCACAATGAAAAAGCGCACCAAATAGGTGCGCTAGAGGAAGGGTAGCCAGGATTTCCTGGGTTCGGGCGGTTTCAGGTCCAGTGGGCACTCCGGGCGCTTGCCCCAATCCTTGTCGCCGCAGGGATGGGCCAGGCGCTTCTGCTCCAGGGAGGGGCGGCGCAGGTGGAAGGGCTGCGCCGGTGTCCGCTCCAGCACATTGCCATCGGCAGCGAGGATCTCCGCCACCAGGCTGTGGCTGCCGCGATCCAGGTTGCCCAGCGGAAACACCGGACTGCGCCCGGCACCGGCTTCCTTGTCGTCCAGCAGCAGCCGGTAGCTGTGCCCCGGCTGCAACGCCGGCTCGCTGACCAGGCTGACGATGAGCTGCCCTTCCTGATCGATCACCGTGGCATCGGGCTCGGGTACCAGGATGCGCAGCATCTGGTAGCGGAAGGGCGCTGTCTTGGAGGGACTGGCTACCGGGGCGGCGGGTGTCGGACTCAGCTTGCGGGTCGGCTGGCCCTGCTGGTTGAGGTTGTTGGGCACCGTGAGCGGCACCTGGGTCGCCTTGACGCCCTTGGGTGGCTGGTCGGTGTAGACCCGATTGCCTTCCTTGTCGACATAGCTGTAGACCGCCGCCTGGACAGGCGGCAGCAGGCAGAGCAGCAGCAGGATCAGGAGCGGACGCATCAGCGGGCCGGGCTGTTGACGCTGATGCGCTGCACGGTCACGGTCTTCTCGGCACTGGTCTGGATCACTTCACCGTTGCCGGAGAGCACCTGGGCCGCGAAGCGGTGCTCACCGCGCTCCAGATTGGCCACGCCGAAGCGGGTGCTCTGACCGGGGCTGCCATAGGGCGCGCCGTCCACCAGCAATTGCAGCGACTGCCCCGGGCCCAGGGCCGGTTCCACGGCTACCCCCACCGAGAAGGTGCCGTTGTTGGCGCGGATGGCCTCATCGTCGGGCACATTGACTTCCAGACGGCTGAAGGCCGGGCCCGCAGGGGTCGCCGCCGCAGGCGCACTGGGGATGGGCGGCGCCGGTCGTGGATTGTCCACGGTGTTGGTCGGCGCCACCTGCACCGGCTTGGCATTGGCCGAGGGCTGGTCGCTGAATACCGTGTTGCCTTCGGCATCCACCGACTTGTAGATCGCGGCCTGGGCGGAGCAGGCGAGGCAGAGCAGACAGCAGGCAAGCAGGCGAGGCATGGCGGAATCTCGGCCGGGCGATGGAGATCAAGGGTAGCAGGCGCGTCGTGTGGGCAGGTAGGCAGCTCGGCCGCTCCGCGCTGGCGTCGGTCGCGGCGGTTTTCCCAGGGCAAAAGAAAAGGCCTCCCGAAGGAGGCCTCTTTCAGTTACCGCAGCGGGATCAGACGCTGTAGTACAGGTCGTATTCCAGCGGGTGCACGAAGGTACGCACCTTGATCTCTTCCTCGGACTTCAGCTCGATGTAGGCATCGATGAACTCGTCGGTGAAGACGCCGCCCTTGGTCAGGAACGCGCGACCGGCGTCCAGGGCTTCCAGGGCTTCCTTCAGGCTGCCGCAGACCTGCGGGATCTTCTTGCCTTCTTCCGGCGGCAGATCGTACAGGTTCTTGTCGGCGGCATCGCCGGGGTGGATCTTGTTCTGGATACCGTCCAGGCCGGCCATCAGCAGGGCGGCGAAGCACAGGTAGGGGTTGGCAGCCGGATCCGGGAAGCGGGCTTCGATGCGACGGGCTTTCGGGCTCGACACATAGGGGATACGGATGGAGGCGGAGCGGTTACGGGCCGAGTAGGCCAGCATGACCGGGGCTTCGAAGCCGGGCACCAGACGCTTGTAGCTGTTGGTGGACGGGTTGGTGAAGCCGTTCAGCGCCTTGCCGTGCTTGATGATGCCGCCGATGAAGTACAGGGCGGTATCGGACAGGCCGGCATAGCCTTCGCCGGCGAAGGTGTTCTTGCCATCCTTGGAGATGGACATGTGCACGTGCATGCCGGAGCCGTTGTCGCCGTACAGGGGCTTGGGCATGAAGGTGGCGGTCTTGCCGTAGGCATCGGCCACGTTGTGCACGACGTACTTCAGGGTCTGGGTCTCGTCGGCCTTCTTGACCAGGGTGTTGAACTGCACACCGATCTCGTTCTGGCCAGCGGTCGCCACTTCGTGGTGGTGGACTTCCACGACCAGGCCCATCTCTTCCAGGGCGTTGCACATGGCGGTACGGATTTCGTGGTCGTGATCGACCGGCGGTACCGGGAAGTAGCCGCCCTTGACGCCCGGACGGTGGCCCTTGTTGCCGGACTCGAAGTCGGCATCGGTATTCCAGGAAGCCTGCTCGGAGAAGATCTTGAACATGGAGCCGGAGATGTCCGACTTGAACTTCACTTCGTCGAAGATGAAGAACTCGGGCTCCGGGCCGACGAACACGGTGTCGCCGATGCCGGTGGACTTCAGGTATTCCTCGGCAGCACGGGCGATACCGCGGGGGTCGCGCTCATAGGGCTGCATGGTGGAGGGTTCGATGATGTCGCAGACCAGGATCAGGGTCGGCTCTTCGGTGAACGGGTCCAGAACGGCGGTGCTGTCGTCGGGCAGCAGGATCATGTCGGAGGCTTCGATGCCTTTCCAGCCGGCGATGGAGGAGCCGTCGAACATCTTGCCGTGGGCGAAGAAGTCTTCGTCCAGCGCGTCACGCGCCGGCATGGTGACGTGTTGCTGCTTGCCTTTGGTGTCGGTGAAGCGCAGGTCTACCCACTTCACGTCGTTTTCTTTGATCAGTTGAACAGCCTTCGACATGGTTTCCTCCAGAGGAATTTCGGCCGGGAGCGGTTGGCGGTACTCCCGGTATCAGCTGTGCCCTTGAGGGGCGCTTCCGTACTGCCTGGTCAGCGACCGGCGTTCCACGAAAAGCGCCCTATGCTGGCTCAGGGGCGGCTGCCTCACAAGAGAGCAAGTTGTATGCCAGTGCCCTCAAATGGGCTGGAAGCCCTTCCTGACGCCAGTCGTGCCGTTTTCAGGCCAATTGGCGACGTATGTACGCACCAAATTGGTGCTTTAAAATTCATCCCTGCACTCAAATGGCGCCTGAGGTGATTTTGTCGGCTGAATTCGAGTGCGTGATGGTTTTCAGGTATGATATTCGCCCTTTTCTTTCGCGTTACCCGCCCCCCGTTTCCCGCTCATGAAGCTCATCATCAAGGTCTTTCCGGAAATCACCATCAAGAGTCGCCCAGTGCGCAAGAATTTCATTCGCCAGCTGGCGAAGAACATTCGTGTCGTGCTGCGCGATCTGGATCCGGATGTCCGCGTGGAAGGGGTCTGGGACAACATCACCCTGGAGACCGCGCTCGCCGAGCCGCGGCTGCTGGCGGAGCTGAAGCAGCGCCTGGCCTGCACCCCTGGCATCGGCCAGTTCCTCGAGGTGCACGAGTATCCGCTGGGCGATTTCGACGCGATTCTCGAGTTGTGCGTACGCCACTTCGGCGAGCGGGTGCGCGGCAAGGTGTTCTCGGTGCGCTGCAAGCGTGCCGGTCGCCATGACTTCTCCTCGATGGACGTCGAGCGCCATGTCGGTGGCGGCCTGCGCGAACGCTGCGGCGGCGCCGGCATCGCCCTGAAGAATCCCGAGGTGAACGTCCGTCTGGAGATCCGTGACCAGCGGCTGTTCATCATCGACGAGCACCACGAAGGGCTGGGCGGTTATCCGCTGGGCGCCCTGGAGCAGGTGCTGGTGCTGATGTCCGGTGGTTTCGACTCTACCGTGGCCGCCTACCAGATGATGAGACGCGGGATGGTCAGCCATTTCTGCTTCTTCAATCTCGGCGGGCGCGCCCACGAACTGGGCGTGATGGAGGTGGCCCACTATCTCTGGGAGAAGTACGGCCGCTCCCAGCGCGTGCTGTTCATCAGCGTGCCCTTCGAGGAAGTGGTGGGGCAGATCCTCACCCAGTGCGACGACAGCCACATGGGCGTGATCCTCAAGCGCATGATGCTGCGTGCGGCCAGTCGTATCGCCGAGCAGCTGCAGATCGAGGCGCTGGTGACCGGCGAAGCCGTCTCCCAGGTCTCCAGCCAGACCCTGACCAACCTGGCGGTGATCGACAAGGCCACCGATACCCTGGTGCTGCGCCCGCTGCTGGCCAGCCACAAGCAGGACATCATCGACACCGCCCAGCGCATCGGCACCGCCGACTTCGCCAAGCACATGCCCGAGTACTGCGGCATCATCTCGGTGAATCCCACCACCAAGGCCAAGGCCCTGCGGGTGGAGCACGAGGAAGGCAAGTTCGACCTGGCAGTGCTCGACGCCGCCCTGGAACGTGCGCGCTTCATCACCGTCGACAAGGTGATCGAGGAACTGGGCAAGGACGTGCAGGTGGAAGAGGTGGACCAGCCGCTGCCCGGGCAGGTCGTGGTGGACATTCGCCATCCCGACGCCCAGGAAGACCTGCCGCTGGAGCTGCCCGGCATCGAGGTGCAGACCCTGCCGTTCTTCGCGCTGAACAGCCGTTTCAAGGAACTGGACGAGAATCGCCAGTACCTTCTCTATTGCGACCGCGGGGTGATGAGCCGGCTGCACGCCCATCACCTGCTCACCGAAGGGCACGCCAATGTGCGCGTTTATCGTCCGGCCTAAGCAGCCGGGCCTGCTGGGTGGCAGTATCCGCCACCGCCCTCCCGACCCCTTCTAGCCCGCCGGCCACGTACCGGTCGGCCGCGTTTCGCGCCTTTGCAATCTCCGGCTGTCAGCCTGCTGGCTGAAGCTCCTTCATTTCTATACCGAGAACACCACTGTGATCGAGAATCTCCGCAACATCGCCATCATCGCGCACGTCGACCATGGCAAGACCACCCTCGTCGACAAGCTGCTGCGCCTGTCCGGCACCCTGGACCGCAAAGAAGCGGAAAACGAGCGGGTGATGGACAGCAACGACCAGGAAAAGGAACGTGGCATCACCATCCTGGCCAAGAACACCGCGCTGAAGTGGGGCGACTACAACATCAACATCGTCGACACCCCCGGCCACGCCGACTTCGGTGGCGAGGTGGAGCGCGTGATGTCCATGGTCGACTCCGTGCTGCTGGTGGTCGACGCCCAGGACGGCCCCATGCCGCAGACCCGCTTCGTGACCCAGAAGGCCTTCAAGGCCGGCCTGCGTCCGATCGTGGTGGTCAACAAGATCGACCGTCCCGGCGCGCGTCCGGACTGGGTCATCGACCAGATCTTCGACCTGTTCGACAACCTCGGCGCCACCGATGAGCAGCTGGACTTCCCGATCGTCTACGCCAGCGCCCTGAACGGCATCGCCGGTCTGGACCACGAGAAGATGGACGACAACATGGATGCCCTGTTCCAGGCCATCGTCGACCACGTGCCGGCCCCCCAGGTCGATCTGGAAGGTCCCTTCCAGATGCAGATCTCCCAGCTGGACTACAACAGCTTCCTCGGCGTGATCGGCATCGGCCGCATCGCCCGTGGCCGCATCAAGGCCAACACCCCGGTTGTCGCCATCAGCGATGACGGCAGCAAGCGCAACGGTCGTATCCTCAAGATCATGGGCCACTCCGGCCTGCAGCGCGTGGAAGTGGCCGAAGCCGAAGCCGGCGACATCGTCTGCGTCTCGGGCATGGACGAGCTGTTCATCTCCGACACCCTGTGCGATCCGCAGAACGTCGAAGCCCGTCCGCCGCTGACCGTCGACCAGCCCACCGTGAGCATGACCTTCCAGGTCAACGACTCGCCGTTCGCCGGTCGTGAAGGCAAGTTCGTCACCAGCCGCAACATCAAGGACCGGCTGGAGAAGGAACTGCTGCACAACGTGGCCCTGCGCGTCGAGCCGGGCGAGTCGGCCGAGAAGTTCAAGGTCTCCGGCCGTGGCGAGCTGCACCTGTCAGTACTGATCGAGAACATGCGCCGCGAAGGCTTCGAGATGGCCGTGGGCCGTCCGGAAGTGGTGATCATCGAGAAGGACGGCGTGAAGCAGGAGCCCTACGAGAACGTCTCCATCGACATCGAAGAGCAGCACCAGGGCTCGGTGATGGAGCAGATGGGTCTGCGCAAGGGCGATCTGACCAACATGATCCCCGACGGCAAGGGCCGTATCCGCCTGGAATACACCATCCCGGCGCGTGGCCTGATCGGCTTCCGTAACAACTTCCTGACCCTGACCTCGGGCAGCGGCATCCTGACCTCGACCTTCAGCCACTACGGCCCGATCAAGGCCGGCGAAGTGACCAACCGTCAGAACGGCGTGCTGGTGTCCATGGCCACCGGTACCGCGCTGACCTACTCGCTGGAAACCCTGCAGAGCCGCGGCAAGCTGTTCCTGGCGCCGGGCGACGAGATCTACGAAGGTCAGCTGTGCGGCATCAACAGCCGTGACAACGACCTGGTGCTCAACCCCACCAAGGGCAAGAAGCTGGACAACATGCGCGCCTCGGGCAAGGACGAAGTCATTGCCCTGGTGCCGCCGATCAAGTTCACCCTCGAGCAGGCGCTGGAATTCATCGCCGACGACGAGCTGGTGGAAGTGACGCCGAAGTCCATCCGTCTGCGCAAGAAGTACCTGAACGAGAACGACCGCAAGCGCTTCGAGCGTTCCAAGGTCTGATCCCGCCCGGGTAGTACAGGAAAGCGCCTTCGGGCGCTTTTTTGTTGGCTGTTTTTCAGCGCGCGCGACGCGCGGAGCCGGTGGCTCTGCTAGGTTTGGTCTCATGGCCGCGCCACTCCGGACGGCCTCCTTGCAGGATGCTGCCATGCTCAAGACCACCCTCGTCGCCACCTTCACCCTGACCGGTATTTTCGGTTTCGCCACGGCCGAGGCCGCCGGTTGCGGTACGCCGCGCAATGCCTTCGATACCGTATATTGCGCCAGCAACCTGTTCGCCCAGAGCGACAAGTCGCTGAACCAGACCTATGGCGAGCTGCGCAAGCAGCTGCCGGCCGATCAGCAGGCCGTGCTCAAGCAGAGCCAGCTGGCCTGGATCAAGCAGCGCGACAGCCAGTGCGCCCGCGAGGAGGCCGATGGCTACTTCGTCAATCTGGACTGCGCCGTCACCCTGACCGACAACCGCCTGGAGGTGCTCAAGGAACGCCTGCGCGAGTGCGCCAGCACCGGTTGCGAGGCGGGCAAGCTGGGGCAGTGAGGTAGCTGGCGGGGTAGGGATCTCGCCGCTCCCTCACCCCAGCCCTCTCCCAGAGGGAGAAGGGGCTATTCGAGCGGGTGCTCAGCGTCATTTCCCCGGAGAAAATCGTAGCGTGGAAAACGGCGCAGCCTTTTCCACTGGGGGTTCGCCGCCAGAGAGCCCTCACCCCAGCCCTCTCCCGGAGGGAGAGAGGGCTATTCGAGCGGGCTCCCAGCGTCATTGCCCCGGAGAAAATCGTAGCGTGGAAAACGGCGCAGCCTTTTCCACTGGGGGTTCGCCGCCAGAGAGCCCTCACCCCAACCCTCTCCCCGGGGGAGAGGGGGCCATTCGAGCGGGCGCTCAGCATCATTGTCCCGGAGAAAATCGTAGCGTGGAAAACGGCGCAGCCTTTTCCACTGGGGGTTCGCCGCCAGAGAGCCCTCACCCCAACCCTCTCCCGGGGAGAGGGGGCTATTCTAGCGGGCGCTCAGCGTCATTGCCCCGGAGAAAATCGTAGCGTGGAAAACGGCGTTAGCCTTTTCCACTGGGGGTTCGCCGCCAGAGAGCCCTCACCCTAATCCTCTCCCGGGGGAGAGGGGGCTATTCGAACGGGTGCTCAGCGTCGTCGCCCCCATGAGCGCTGCCACTGGTTAGCTGCAGACTCGACAGTCATGGCGGGCCGCCCTAGTCGAACTATCGACAGCCGTCTGGCACGCCGTCCAGACGGCATGAACGTCTTGCAAGTTTTTGTTCACACCCAGATACAACGTCACAAAAACCGTCTAGCGTGGGGCTACACGCCCTGACGCGTGCTCCGATAACAACAATCAAGGATGCAGGCATGACATCTTTTCTCCGGCAACGCCTGCCGCTGGCCATCGCCCTGGCCACGGCGCTCGCGGCAACCGCCCAGGCGGCCCCCAATCCCTACAGTGGCTTCACCGTGTTCGGCGACAGCCTGCTCGATGCCGGGCAGTTTCCCGACACCGGGGTCAATGGTGCCAGCCTCAGATTCACCAACCGTGTCGGGCCGGGCTACAGCCCGGCCA